>CAZYJB010000738.1:0-3007 GCA_964647675.1 uncultured Verrucomicrobiota bacterium
CGGAGAGCTCGGCCAGGTCGACGACGACGCCAGATGGCCGCCAGAGGCGCAGTTTGCCGTTGATCTCGTTGAAGAACACGGCGCCGTCGGGAGCCACCTCGAGTTCCATGGGCTGCGCGAGCCCGGAAGCCAGGGTCTCCACCTTGAACCGGTAGTCGGGCGGCGGTTCCGCCGCACCGCCTGCCCACGAAGTGAGGAGTACGCACGCGATGAGCGTAGGGAGTGGGAGGGACGACATGGCGGTGACGAAGCGCGCCGAAGAAACGCCAGCGGACCGCCCGACCGCAACCCGAAACCTCGGTCTTGGGTCGTCCGCTCAAGTTTGCTGCGGAAATGCCGATGAAATGCGGTGCGGTGGAGTGTCCGGTTGCCGTCAAGGCTCCGCCGCGGAGAAACGACCGATGCAATCGCCGACCTGCCAAGCGGCGCGCCAATCGATGCCCTCCCGGCTTCGCCATGGCCCGCCTCGTCCACGCCCGGGCATTCCACAGTTCCGCCCCGGCCTTCTCCTGGCCTTGGTGTTCGCCGCCCTGCGCCTGCCGGCCGCGACCCCGGGACTGCTGGATGACGCATTCATTCCAGGCCCCTTTGGCGTCACCAGTGTGAGCGCCGCTGCCATCACCCCGTCCGGCAGTGTGGTGCTGGGAGGGTTCCTGACCGCCACCAACTCCCTCAGCGAACGCATCCAGAGCATCCTCCTGCTGCGGCCCGACGGCAGTCTTGACGGCTCGTTCGGCGTTCCCGGCGTCGCCTCGCGTGTGACCGCGCTTTCGGTCGCGCCAGACGGTGCAGTGACCTGTGCCGGCACGGAGACCAACGGGCTCAATGCCGTCGTGCGCCGCCTGACCGCCACAGGCGCTCTCGACGCCACGCTCGACCACACCGCCAGCGGTACGCTTTCGCCCTGGATCTATGCCCTCGCCCGGCAGGCGGACGGTCGACTCCTGGTGGGTGGGGTGTTCAACCGGGTCGATGGAGCACCGCGCACCAATCTCTTTCGCATCCATACCGACGGCACGATCGACGAAAGCTTCAAGACCAACTTCACCAGCGGCGGCGGCATTCTTGCCCTCGCCCAGCAGGCCGACGGAAAGATCCTCGTCGGCGGCTACTTCACCAACGTGCTCGGCGTCGCGCGCCGCGGCGTTGCGCGCCTCAACCTCGACGGCAGCGTCGACACCACCTTCAACCCCGGCTCCGGGGTGCAGGGCATGGTCCGCGCCATCGCGGTGCAGGCGGACGGCCGGATCCTGATCGGCGGTCCCTTCTACTCGTTCCACGGATCGCTGCGTGGAGGACTCGCACGCCTCCACGCCACGGGTGCCCTGGACACCTCGTTTGATGTCGGCGCCGGCGCGGAACTTTCGGAGAGCGATCCCTCTCCCGAAGGCCCCTCGGTGAATTCCATCGTCGTGCAGGGCGACGGCCGCATCGTGATCGCGGGGCAATTTGCCGAGTTCGCTGGTGTCGCGCGCCCCAACCTCGCGCGCCTCCAATGGGACGGCACCCTTGACGAGACCTTCGATCCCGGCGCGGGCACCGACGGCCCGATCCGCAGCCTGAACCTCGACACCGCGGGACAACTCGTCGTCGCCGGTGATTTCGGCACTTACGACCGCACCAACCGCCTGGGCGTGGCGCGCCTCGCCAACGACGGCCTCCTGCCCGTGCTCCCCAGCATTGTGACACCGCCCGAGGACCGCACGGTCACGCTGGGGAAACCCGCGACCTTTTCCGTGGCGGCCCGCGGTACGCCCGCGCTGCACTACCAATGGCTGAAGTCCGGTCTCGTCCTGCCCGGCCAGACCAACGACACCTTCACCCTCGCCAACTGCCAATTCGCCGACGCCGGCGTCTACAGTGTGCAAGTGGCAAACGGCGCCGGCACGGTCACCAGCAGCGCCGCGACGCTGGTGGTGAATCCCGCGCCCATCACGCCGGTCATCACCACCGAACCGGTGGGGGCGATGGTCCTCCTCGGCAGTTCGGTCTCGATGTCGGCCGCAGCCACCGGTTCGAAACCCATCACCTGGCAATGGCGGCTGGGATCGGTGGCGGTCGAGGGCGCCACCAACGACACGCTCGCGCTCACCGCCGTCGCCCGCGAAGACGCTGGCATCTACACGGCACGCGCCTCGAACGCGGCCGGCACGGCCACCAGCGTCGCCGCGGTCGTCTCGGTGGTCGTGCCTCCCGAGAATCTCACCGTGCGCTCCGGAACGAACGCGACCTTTACCGTCCGCTCCTTCGGCACCGGGGCCTTCACCCACCAGTGGCAGTTCGGCGGCACTCCGATCCCCGGCGCCACCAAGTCGACCCTCACGCTCACCAACGTGGGCCTCGCCGCGGCCGGCACCTATTCGGTCACGGTGTCCAACGGCGCCTTCGGCCTCACCACCCCGGCCGCCACGCTGGCGGTCCAAATGGCGCCGCGCATCGACACCCAGCCCGCCGATCTGAGCGCACCCGAAGGAGGTTCCGCTTCGCTGACGATCGCCGTCTCTGGCAGTTCGCCACTCTCGTACCAGTGGCGCATGCAGGGCACGAATCTGCCCGGGCAGAATGCCGCCACGCTCGATTTCGCTCCGCTCGGCGCGGACCACGCCGGCTACTATTCCGTTGTCGTCACCAACGCCTACGGCTCGGTCACCAGCCGCATCGCTTCCGTCACGGTGCTGGGATCCACCGTCACCGCGCTGCGCGCCGGGAATGCGACCGGCTTCGCGGGCGGTACGATTGAAATCCCGGTCTCGCTCCACGCGGCTGGCAATGAGAACACCGCCTCGTTCACCATCGCGTTCGATCCCGCCCTGCTCACGCTGGTGTACGCCACCAACGGGGCCTCCGTTTCGGCGGACAGCACGGTGCTCCTGAACAACAGCCAGGCCGCGGCCGGACGCCTCGGCGTCCTGCTCGCCGCGCCCGCCGGATTCGCGTTCGGCGCCGGCAGCAACCACGTGCTCACTCTGCGGTTCACCATCGCCAGCAGCCTCTCGGCCCTCACCTC
>CAZYJB010000739.1:0-3005 GCA_964647675.1 uncultured Verrucomicrobiota bacterium
CATCCCCCGCGCCAGATGCACCGCGCCCCAGAGAAATCTGCGAACACCGCGGGGGGATGCCGACGGATCCGTCGCCTGACAATACACGGCCGCGGTTCGCCGCCAAAAAGGGTGCATGCCGAGAACTCTTCGGAATCAAACAATTGCTGGCAACCCTTACTCTTAGCAAAGATGGGCCACCGAAGTTTGTCCTCTCCAGAGGCCCACGCTTTGCGCGCCATCGCAGCCCCGTTGCCCACATCGAGTCGCCTATGTGCGAAAGTCATCCAGCCCCAGCGACTTCATTCCAACACCGCTTCTGTTGCGTAACCACGGAGCCCGCACCGCGTGCCGACGGCACCAGCCGTAATCTGCGGCTTTCAAATCTCCGCACCTCAATCCTGGCGATCCTCATTCTCCTCACGCCCCCGCACCTCTCCGCCGAGGTCCCGAGCTTCTACGAATCCTTCGACACCGATCCCATCCCCACCGGCCGGTTCGCGACGGAAACGCTGGGGACGGAAAGCACCTTCACGCATATCCCCGAGCGCGGTGCCCTCGTTGCCGTCCTGGATGTGGATGCCTCGACCGCGACCTATCTCTCACCGGAATTCTCCGCCCTGACGGAGCGCGATTCCTTTTCGTTCTCCTTCCGGTTTACCACGCTCGCCGCTGATCCGCGGGTCCCTCCCACCTCGTTCGTGGGCCTCATGACACCGCGGCACGTGGAGAGCTTCGGCGATGGCCTGACGGTGGATCTTACGTTTTCTGGAGACGCCTTCGCCGCCCACGCCAGCCTCGACAACGCCGGCTTCAAGGATGAGGGCGAACGCGTTTCCCTCGCCGCGAACTCGCCCTACCTCGCGGTGGGCGTCTGGTCGCCAGCCAATCGTCAACTGGTAGTCGATATCTATTCGGGTCCGGAGTTCCTGGAAAAGGTCGGAACCTCCCGCGCGTCGCTGCCTCAAACGCGATCGTTCCGTGTCTCCCACATCGGCGTTCAGAACGGTGGCGCGCGCACCCAGGACTCCTCGGTCGGCTCCATCACACTCGAACTCGACGAATTCGCAGTGCCCGCACGTCCCCCGATCGTCCTCGAGATCGACAACTCTTCGCTCGTGGAAGGGACCGATGGCGCGTCCTCCGCGAGCCTCGCGCTCCGCCTCTCCGTACCCGTCGAGTTCCCAGTCTCGGTCGACTTCGAAACCGTCGCGGGGTCGGCCGCCGTGGGTGCGGACTTCCGCGGCACCTCCGGTACTGCCGTCATTCCCGCCGGATCCACCGGCACGCGCCTGACCATCCCCATCGTCCCCGACAATCTCGCCGAGCCGGAGGAATCGTTCCTGGTCCGTCTCTCGCAACCTATCAATGCCAAGCTGGGCCGCGCCGAAGCCCAAGTCGTTCTGATCGATGACGACGAACCCTCGCTCTCCGCGAACTCCGCCGAAGCCGTCGAGGGGAACGACGGCAGTTCGCTTCTTGCCATTCCCATTCTGCTCAGCAACCCCAGCGCCCTCACGGTCTCGGTCCGCTATCGGACGGAAGACGGTACGGCACGCGCGGGATCCGACTACGCCCCCACCAACGGCGTCCTCGCACTCCCGCCCGGAACGACCCTGGGTCTGGTCCACGTCCCCATCCTGGGCGACCGCATCACCGAAGGAAACGAAGCTTTCAGCCTGCGCCTGAGCCAACCCAACCAGGCAACCCTTGCCGCTGAGTCCGCATCCTCCACCATCCTCGACGATGATCCGGTCCCGTGGATCGATCTCGGGGAAGCGGCCGGGACCGAAGGCAATTCCGGCCCGGTCAATCTGGTCGTCCCGGTGCGCCTGTCCAACCCCAGCGGCGTCTCTGTCCGCATCGCCTACGCCACGACGGACGAATCCGCTTCGGCTTCCGTCGACTACCTGCCGCAGAACGGCACTCTAGTCTTCGAACCCGGCCAAACGGAGAAGGTGGTGGTGGTCCCCATTCTAGGAGACACACTGGTGGAAGGGCCCGAATCGTTCCGTCTCCAGCTTTCCAACCCGGTGGGCGCCCAACTCGGCCGGGCGGCTCGATCCATTCTCATCGCCGACGATGACAGCGCACCGGCCTTGCGGATCAGCGATGCGACCACCACCGAGGGCGCGTCGGGTGCGCGGGGTGTCCTGAACTTCCAGGTCGAACTCCAACCGCCCGCCTCACGTACCGTCACGGTGAACTACTCGACCTTCGCCGGTTCCGCTGCCGGCGGCATCGACTTCATCTCCACTTCCGGGACGCTGGTGTTCGAACCCGGAACCCTTCGGAAGCCCATTGACGTTCCCGTGGTCGGGGACGACGAAGCGGAACCGGACGAAACGTTGGTGGTCAGGCTCTCCGGTGTCATCGGCGCCGAACTGGTGGATGCCGAGGGGATCGGAACCATTTTCACCGATGACAGCGTCACCATCTCGGTGGACGATACGCAGGTGGTCGAAGGCGACGGCACCTCGGTGCAGGCCATCTTCCAGATCCGGCTCAAAGGGCAGCCGATCCAACCGGTCACGGTGGGTTATTTCACCGCCAATCAGACCGCGCTTTCCGGCCAGGATTATCGACCGGTCAACGGACAACTCACCTTCAGCCCAGGCCAATCCGTTCAGACCATCTCCGTGCCGGTCTTCGGCGATCGGATCAATGAACCGACCGAGACGTTTGAGTTACGGCTGAACGCGGCCTCCGGCGCCAGCTTGTCCCGAGCGGTGGCAACGGCCTCCATCGTCGACAACGACCCGCCCTCTCTCACCATCGACGACGTCCAGGTGAAGGAAGGCAGCTCCGGCCCGACCATCGCTAGAGTCGCCGTGCGCCTCTCCTCGCCCGCCATCGAGGAAATCCGCGTGGAATGGATCACCCTCGGAATCACGGCCGCGCCCGGCTCCGATTTCGTCGATACCGGCGGAACGCTGGTTTTTCCCCCTGGAACCCGCGAGCGCTCCGTCGATGTCACCATCCTGGGAGACACTCTCCACGAGGCAAATGAGACCCTCTCAGTCCGC
>CAZYJB010000740.1:0-3002 GCA_964647675.1 uncultured Verrucomicrobiota bacterium
GTGCGGAATGCGCTGGCCGTGGCGGTCTGCGCGCGGCACTGCGGCTTCAGTGACCGCGAGATCCAGTCGGCCTTCGACACCTTCCGGAATGTGAAACGCCGCATGGAAGTGCGCGGCGAAGCCGGCGGGATCGCGGTGGTGGACGACTTCGGGCATCACCCGACGGCCATTCGTGAGACCATGCGTGCGTTGCGTGTGAAGTTCCGGGGGCGCCGCCTCTGGGCGGTATTCGAACCGCGTTCCAACACCACGCGACGCAACCTCTTCCAGACCGAATTGGTGGACGCGCTGGAGTGCGCGGACGAAGTGGTGGTGGCGGAAGTGGCGCGCCTCGAGCAACTGCCGCCGGAACAACGGCTCAATCCCGAGCGGCTGATTGCGGATCTCCAGCGCCGCGGGCGGGAAGCCGCCTATTTACCGACCGTGGAGTCCATCGTGGACCACGTGGCGCGGCTGTCGCGCCCCGGAGACGTGGTGTGCGTGTTCAGCAACGGCGGTTTTGGCGGCATCCACGGCCGGCTGCTGGAGCGCCTTGGTTCGCCGACGGGCTGACCTCGGGATCGGAGATCCTCGTCCCCGCGAAGAGGCGAAGCGCACGAGGGAAGACAGACCGACTCCCCGGTTCCGCACCGCGGCGCCTTCCCTCGCTGAGTTGCCGACTTCTCCGTGTGGGGCGCCCTACGACAGGCTCCAGGGCGCGCGGTACGGGCGGCTCAGGAGTTCGCTGGCACCCTTGTCGCCGAGGATCTTTTCCCGGCGCGCGTCCCACTTGATCTTGCGTCCCGTCAGCATGGCAATGAGGCCGAGGTGACCGGGGATCGCCGAGTGATGGGCGACTTCGACGGGGGTCGACGTGGGCTTGCGCGACTTGATGGAATCGAGCAGGTCGCGGAAGTGGCCGCCCGGGTTGAGGTGCAGCTTCACCTTGCGCAAGTCGTCGGGCACCGTGCGCGCCTCTTCCCATTCCTTATTGGATGCCTTGAAGGCATTGCCACGGTCGACCCATACCCAGCCGTCGGTGCCGATCCACTTGGTGCCGCCCGCGATCTCCGGGTGTCCGCCCGAAATGATCATGGTCACGTCATTCGGGTATTTGCAGGTGATGCGGTATTTGCCGCAGGTGTTCCAGAGCGCCCTGGGATCGGGGAACTCGCCGCTGCCCTCGACCTCGAGCGGCCCGATCTTGTCGTCGTTGCCGAGGCCCCAATGCGCGATGTCGCCGTGGTGGCCGATCCAGTCGAGCAACTGGCCGCCGCCGGTGTTGTAGTTCCAGCGCCAATTCATGTGACCGCGTGCCTGGATGTACGGCTCCATCTTGGAGGGACCAATCCAGCGGTCGTAGTCGAGATGCTCCGGAGCGCTGGAAAGGGCGAGCTTCCAGCCGGGAGTGTCGGGCAGGAGTTTGGACAGGTCGGTGACCTTGTCCGGGAGGTCGGCGAGCTTGTCGAGGAGCGGTTTGCCGGTGCGCGCGAAGTCGCTGTGGCCGGAGGGCAGCCCGACCTCGACGCGCACGACCTTGCCGATGAGACCATTGCGCACCAGCTCGGCGCCGTAGTGGAAATTGCGTTCGGAACGCTGCCAGGAGCCGGTCTGCCAGATGCGCTTGTGCTTCTGGACGGCGCGCACGATGGCCTGTTGTTCAGCGATGGTGCGGGCCAGCGGTTTCTCGCCGAAGATGTCCTTCTTGTTTTTGGCCGCTTCGATGGCCATCAGCGCGTGCCAGTGGTCGGGCACGGCGAGCATGACGGCATCGATATCCTTGCGCGCCATCATCTCGCGGTAGTCGTGGTAGCCCTTGCAGTCGGTGTTTTTGTAGTGACCGTTGATGGCCTTGAGCGAGGCCGCGAGATGGTTCTTGTCGATGTTGGCGGTGGCCACGACCTGGCAATCCGCCTGGCGCATGAAATTGCTGGTGTTGCTGGGTCCCTGCATGCCCCAGCCGACCACGCCCATAACGATGCGGTTGGAGGGTGCGGGACGTCCGTCGGCGCCGAGAGCGCTGGCGGGAATGAACGTGGGAAACGCGAGGACGGCGCTGCTGGCCGCCAGAAAACGGCGACGGGAGACCCTGGGGGTCCGCGGGGAGGAGTTCATCGCCGCCGAGTGTAATCAGACGGCGGCGGGACTCTAGTCGAAACCTGCGGCGTGGCGCGTCGGGATCGGCCCGCGCGTGTCGTCCTGCAGGGAATTCACGCGCCGACTTGGCGGCGCAGCAGATCGGTGATCTTGCGGCTCCAGCCCTCGATGGCGGACTGGTCGCGGCCCTCCATGAGCAGGCGCGCCTTGGGTTCGGTGCCGGAATAGCGCAGCAACACGCGGCCACCCGATTTCGCGACGTCGTCCTCGGCCTGCTTGACCAGTTCGAGCACGCCGTCGAGTTCCTCGAAGGGGCGCTTCTCGCGCACCTTCACATTGCTGACGATCTGCGGGAAGCGGGTCCAGATTCGGCTCAGCTCGGAGAGCGGCTTGCCGGTGGTCTGCATGATGCGGAGCACCTGCAGGGCGGTGACGAGGCCGTCCCCGGTCGTGCTGTGCTCGCCGAAGATCATGTGACCGCTCTGCTCGCCACCGAAGTTGTAGCCCTTGGTGAGCATCTCATCGATGACGTGCTTGTCGCCGACCGGCGTGCGGATCAGGTGTCCGCCTGCGTCGCGCAGTGCGGCCTCGAGACCGGCATTGCTCATGACCGTCGCCACGACGGTGTTCTGGGCAAGGTCGCCGCGGCGCAGCATGTCGAGGCCGGCGATGGCCATGATGTCGTCGCCGTCGATGAGCCGGCCGTTCTCGTCGCAAAGAATGAGGCGGTCCGCGTCGCCATCATGCGCGATGCCCACGTGGGCGCGGTGTTCCCAGACCTTCTGGCACATCATCTCGGGGTGCATCGAGCCGCAGTCGAGATTGATGTTGGTGCCGTTGGGCGAGACGCCGAAGGCGAAAACCTCGGCGCCGAGTTCGCGCAGCACGGTGGGCGTGGCCTTGTAGGCGGCGCCGTTGCCGCAATC
>CAZYJB010000741.1:0-2996 GCA_964647675.1 uncultured Verrucomicrobiota bacterium
GGGCGCCGCGACGGCGTTGCTGCTGCGCCGGGCGCGGCCGGAGCTGCGGGTGCTGGTGTTGGAAAAGACGCAGCGATTTCCGCGCCGGGTGGGGGAGGCCACGGTCGAGGTCAGCGGGTATTTCCTGAGCCGCGTGCTGGGGTTGATGCAGTATCTGAACGACACCCAGTTGACCAAGCAGGGCATGCGCTTCTGGTTCGCGCGTTCGCCCGGCGACGCGTTCGATGCGTGCGCGGAAATCGGCGGCCGCTATCTCGCGCGGGTGCCCGCGTGGCAGGTGGATCGCAGCACGCTGGACGAGGAGGTGTTGGGTCGCGCCGCCGCGGCCGGCGCCGAGGTGCGGCGCGGCGCCAAGGTTCGCGGGCGGATCGCCCTTCAGCCCGGCGGCGTCCAGGAGGTCACCTTCGAGGATGCGCACGGCGCGGCCACGGTGTCCGCGCGGTGGGTGGTGGACGCAACGGGGTTCGCCTGCACCCTGGCACGTCAGGAAGGCTGGTACCGGCGCAACGCCGCGCATCCCACCTCGGCCGCCTGGGCGCGCTGGCGCGGGGTGCGGGATTGGGACGGTCTGGAACTGGCGGGTCGTTACCCGGGTTGGGCGGCGGCCTGTCGCGGCATACGCGGGACGGCGACGAATCACCTCGTGGGCGACGGCTGGTGGGCGTGGTGCATTCCGCTGCGCGGGGGCGACTGGTCGATCGGCGTGGTATTCGACCAGCGTCTCGTCACCTGGCCCGAGGGACCGGAGCCGCTGGGCCGGCGGCTCAAGGCGTTTCTCTGTGCGCATCCGGTGGGGCGCGAGTTGCTGGAGCACGCCGAACCGGTGGAAGGCGACGTGAAATGGCGCGCCAACCTGGCCTACTGCCACTCGACGCTGGCCGTGGACGGTGCGGTGCTGGTGGGCGATGCGGCGGGGTTCATCGATCCCCTTTACAGCCCGGGCATGGACTGGCTGAGCTACACCGTCACCCGGGCGGTGGATTTGATTCTGGCGAACCATGACAGCCCGGAATGGAGCGCGCTATTGGAGGCGCACAATCGCGATTTCCGCCGCAGCTACGACCGCTGGTTCGAGGCGGTCTATCGTGACAAGTACGACTGGATCGGGGACTTCGACCTGGTTCGCATCGGGTTCCGCCTCGATCTGGCGTTGTACTACATGGGGATCGTCTCGCAGCCGCTTGAGCGGGGTGCGGCGGCCCTGCGCGAGCCGGTGTTCTCGCTGCCGCCGAGCGAGATTCCGTACCGGGTCATGCGCGTCTACAACCGTCGCCTGGCTGCCATCGCGCGATCACGGCGGCGGCGGGGGGTGTTCGGTCGGCACAACACTCACCACCGGCATTTGTTGGACGGCTTTCTGCCGGATCGCAGCACCGCATGGCCCGTGTTGCGCGCACTGGGTTCGTGGCTCGGGCTCGAACTGCGGGAGGGCTGGCGTTCGTGGTTCCGCGATCCCGCGCCGGCAACGGACACCGCGCGCGCGCGCCGGTCGTTGGTCGCGCGGGGCGCGAATTCGTAATCGAAGGGCGCACCAGCCTTCAGGCCAGTGAAGGCACCGGGCCGGGGACGGCCGAGAGCAGGCTGCGCGTGGACGGCTCCAGACCCTCCGCCGCGAGCGCGGCGAGCATCCGCTCCTCGTTCATGATGTAGCGGTCCCGGCGGTAGAGCAGGTAGTCGCCACGCACCCCGTCGGGAGTGAGATTGATGGTACAGAGGTTGGCGCCGGTCCGTAGTCCCCGGCGGTAGCCGTCCGCGGCCCCGGCCAGATTGAGGGCGCTGACCGCGGGAATCACCCAGTCCGGGCGCATGAGGCGCAGGCACGCCATGCAGTTCAGGGTCAGGTCGAGCGGCGCGGGGGCGGCCTGCGAAAGCGGCGTGGCTTCGCCGGGCACGAACGGACTGACGCTGCAGCCCGCGAGCGGAAGGCCGGTGGCGTACTGGAGATTGCGCAGGGGCGTGTCGGGGCTCTCCCCCGGCAGACCTGCGATGAACCCCGAGCTCACGCGCCAACCCGTGGAACCCAGCCAGCGGATGTGACGGGAGCGTTCCTCGAGGGTGCCCGGCGCTTCGAGCACGCGGTACAGGGCCGAATCCGCCACTTCAAACTTGATGATGTAAAGAGTCGCACCAGCCGCCTGCAGTTCACGGGTCAGGTCTTGGTCGAGCGTTCCAAGGCAGACACTGAGGCCGAGCGGCGTCTCGCGCCGCAGGATCCGCACCAGCGGGAGCACCACCGCCCGCGCAGCCACGGGGTCCTCGCCGGCCTGGATGTTCAGGTCGGTGATCAACGCCGGACGCCGGTGAACGAGTAATTCCGCGAGTTGGTCAACCGTCGCGCGGTAGCGGTCGAGGGCCCGGTTGTCGCGGCGCATACCGCAGTAATGGCAGTTCTCGCGGCAGTAGTTGGAAACCTCGACCACGCCGCGCAGGAAGACTTCGCGACCGAATCGCGCGCGCGCAACCGACCGCGCCCGCTCGTGCAGCTCCGACTGCGCGCCGCCTGTGGCAGTCACGTCCGGAAGCGATGGAACCCAGGGCGCGGGCATCGCCCGGTTCTAGCCGGTGCCCGGGCAAATGTCGAAGGCTGTCCCGCGGGGCTGATTGCATCACCAGGTAGACGTGCGCAGGCGGAATGGTCCACGCTCCCGCCGTGCCAGTCGGAGTACATGAGCTGGGAATCGTGATTCCCTGCCACGACGAGGAGCGTTCGGTGGCGGCGGTGGTGCGCTCCGCTCGCGCCCTCTCGCGATGTGTGGTGGTGGTGGACGACGGGTCGCGGGATCGCACCTCGGCGGCGGCGCGCGCGGCCGGGGCGCGGGTCGAACGCCATCCCTCGCGGCAGGGAAAAGGAGCGGCCTTGTCCACCGGGTGGCAGGCGTGTGAACGGCGCGGTGCCACCTGGGTCCTGATGGTGGACGGTGATGCCCAGCACGACCCGCGGGAGGCGCACCGCCTGCTGGAGGCGGCCGGCGCCCGGACAAAGCTGGTGGTGGGTG
>CAZYJB010000742.1:0-2995 GCA_964647675.1 uncultured Verrucomicrobiota bacterium
AGCTGGGGCGGCAGCACCCAGCCCTCGCCGCCGAAGCCGAGGTTGAAAAAGTCCCGCCGTTCCTCGACATCGGCGGGCAGATCGGTCTTGGCAACCATGGCCTCGGCCACGTCGCGACTGACGGCGGCGAAATCCAGCAAGCGATAGCCATGTTCAGCCGCCCACTGAATGGCGGCGCACGTGACAATGGTGTTTGCGCCCAGGAGCGAGTTCGATGTGTCCCAGCCCTTCTTCCAGAAGGTCACGCGATCCCCAAACAGCAGACACAGGCCGCCGGCAATGCGGCGACCTTCGTGCTCGGCGAAATGGATCCGGATGCGACGAGGTTCTTCAAAGGCCTCCCACAACGCCCGGGTCGCCGCCACCGAGGCGGGGTTGGGGGACGTTTTCTGCCGTTCGCAGGTCCTCTTCATCAGCTCGAAAAAATCGGCCACGTCGGCGGCTCCGCCCTCGGTGATGACCACGCCCTGCTCGCGTGCCTGGCGGATCCCCTTGCGCGTGCTCCGCCGAAAACCCTTCTCGATGATTGCCCACGCGCGGGACACGTCGATGACCAGCGTGGCGGAGATGATCGGCAGGAGGGTGTCCCGCTGGAATCCCACCGACAGCAGGGCGGGCGTCAGGTCCTGATCGTGGTCCGGGGCCTGCGCAATGAGCGCGCGCAACCGTTCACGCTGCTGGAGGGCGGCGACGGCCCGGCAGATGTCCGGCAACACCGCCTCGCCCGCGGCGACCAACGGACCCTTGTTCAGGAACCCGACCCGCCCGAGGCGCGTGTTCCTGATGAGGACCTGAGCCCCGGCGCGGAGGCCTTGCGGACCCCTTACCACCGCCCACGCGGCCCCCCATCCGTCGCGCCCCTTGGTCTTCGCCCACGGGGTGGATTGCTGAAACTGCCCCAACGGATGTCCCTCGACGAACGCGTCCCAGTCCAGGGGCGCCTGCGAGTGAATCGTCGCACCACCACCAAGGTCCACGGCGCGATCGTCCCGGAACGTGCTCCGGGATGGGGAGGGGGATTCAGCCATCGCCATGGGCAATGAGTCTCGATTCGGCACCGCGCCGGTCAACGCGCGGGTTCAGCACCCTCGACCTCCGAGCCGGCTCGGATCTCGTTCGCATCCGCCTCCCCCACCAGCTTGCGATGGAGCGCCGGCGCAAACCGACGGAGCGCGGTGAGCGCGAGCGGATTTCCGCGCAGCAGGGCGGGACGCGACATGATCCGGAACCCGCGCAGGATGTAGAATCGGTCAAGCCCGCGCGGCATGCCGGCCAGCGCTGAGAACACGACGCGGATCCGCGGATCGTCCACGGCGGACTCGCGGATGGTGTGCAGCATTCCGTCCGAGGCCCGGTTGGCCAGCGCGTGCTTGTTCCCGAAATAGACGTTGTAGAACAGCACGTCACGGACGAGGAAGCTGACCGTCACGGCCGCCAGCCGGCCCTCGTGGAACGCGCCGATCACCCGCGCTTTGGGGCAGCGATAGACCGACTCGGCCCACTTCCGGAAGGCGCCTTTTTCCTGCCGCGAGTTGTTGTGGCCGTACTGGGTGCGCTCGAGAAACTCCAGATAAACACTGTGGCCCTGGGTGGCCAAAACCTCCGGATCCTGCACGACACGGAACTCGAACGTGCGAAGTCCCTTCCGGATCTGGCTTCGCAGCGAGCAGTCCATCGTCTTCAGGGAGTACGAGCGGACCGCATCACAGGCGAGCAGGTTCAGGCGCGTGTTGGCGGCGGCGTTCTCCGAGACCGGAAACTGTGCTCCCCCGATCCAGGCCCCCTGCCACGGTATGGGTGTGGATTCGGACAGGTTCTCAAAGGGAAAAAGCGGGCGGAAAAAGCAGGGCCGGGGCCGGTACCACCACACGCCGCCCACATGACACATCGATAGCCCGTTCACGGTTCGCTCGTATTCGGCGTACTCGTCGACGGTCATCGATGGCCATGGCTCGCCACAGATGGGTGGGGGTGGTTCCAAGGAGATCGAGTGAGTTACGGTTTAGATCGAATCGTTTAGGGTGCGTCTGCCACGGATGAGTCCCTCCGAGACCAAGGGCCTCATTTAAGCGTCGGGGCGCCTCCGCGGCCAGACCTCGATTCCCGCCTGGAATCTGGATCCGGCGCCGGCGGTGCCACCCGCCGGGCCCAACTTCAGCATTTTCCGGGCCACCTTCTGAACGGCTGTTTCCACAACTTCTAAACCCCGAAAAACTAGCTGATTCGCAAGGGATGGCCTGCTCCCCCACCCTTCGTTGATCCGAAAAGTGGAAGGTTTTCCGACACCTCGCTAACACCGGACCGTTTCCCGGACGTCGCGGCCGGGGCCCGGCGCGCGGACCAGCCGGGATTCGACTTGGCCGCCTCGGGCCTTGTGCTATCTCAACAGGCACATGAGAACTTCGAACCCGGTTCTTCGGTCGGACGTCTTCCAAGCGGCGCGCGGGACGGGCGGCGTCATGACGATCGGTGGCGCGGTGGCCAAGACAGCCCTCTTCCTGGCACTCGCCTCGGGCGTGGGTCTCATCACCTATGTGCTCGCTCGAAAGGGGTTGAATGTCATGCCGTTGGTCATGGTCGGCGCCGTGACGGGCCTGATCCTGGGTCTGATCACCGCGTTCAAACCAGCGTGGGCCGCCATCACGGGCACCTTGTACGCGCTCGCCGAAGGCCTCGTGCTGGGCGGCGTCTCCGCCTACTACGAAGCGCGCTTTCCTGGCATCGCCTCCGCCGCCGCCGGATGCACCGTCGGCACCCTCGCCGCCCTGTTGCTCGCCTATCAGTCAGGCTGGATCAAGGTCACCCGAGGATTCCGCATGGGAGTGGTGGCGGCCACCGGAGGGATCTTCCTGTTCTACCTCGTCTCAATGGTGTTGCGCCTGTTCGGCGTGGAAATCTCCTTCATCCATCAGTCCGGCTTGCTCGGCATCGGTTTCAGCGTGGTGGTGGTGATCGTCGCCGCGCTCAACCTGGTGCTCGATTTCGACTTCATCGA
>CAZYJB010000743.1:0-2991 GCA_964647675.1 uncultured Verrucomicrobiota bacterium
ACCGTGCCCAGCCGGCCGTATGTGGATTCGGTCAGTCCAGGCATCGGGAGCAGCGGAATACCCGCGGACGCACCCATTCGGGTGGTCCTCGTCAACCTGGGCACGTCGGTGCCTGTGCTCAGGGTAAACGGGGAACCGGTTATCTTCTCGCCTTCGACGATCGGAAGCGAGACCACGATTACCTACACGAACAGAGCCGGCTGGGGATCTGCAACGATCGTCAATGTTTCGGTCGAGTACGCCGGCGCCGTTGGATCGTGGAGCTTCCAAACGAAGACCGGACAGCGCGCCCTGGTCGTGGGGCTCAGCGCCGGCGACACTCAGATCGCGCAGCGGTTGGCGGGCAGGTTTGGTATGGACGTCGATAACCTCGCCGAAGGCACCGTTTCGGCCAACAGCGCCTCCCAGACCGATCCCGAGGCCGGCAAGGCCTACTTGATGAGGTACAAGATGATCTGGAACTCCGAAGCGGTTTCCTCAGGCGGAGCCCGGCCATATGTGAATTTCCTTCGCGACAACAGCCTGCCGATCCCGGTGATCAATGTGGAACAGGGCAACGTCGGCGATTGGCGCCTGGCGGCCGGAGGAGTTCAGACCGGTGGCGCCAACGTCTATTCGGTCATCATCACAGACACAACCTCTCCATTCGCCGCGGGTTTGTCCGGGACCGTCCGCGTTGTGAAGGACGGCACGCCCAGCGTAAACTGGCACACCGTCAACGGCGTTCCCGATTACGCGTTTAAACTGGCTGGGACCGCGCTCGACGAGACCACGCCGGCCGTCTATGGAGTGCTGGCCGGCGCGGATACCGGAGATTATGTCCATCCGGCACGCCGGGTGCAGTTCAGTATCGCTGGACCCGGCATGGTGGTGAATTGGAACGAGAACGGTTGGGCCATGTTCGACGCTGCCGTCCGCTGGGTGCTCGATTTGCCCGACGCGCCTCCGAAGTTCAACCCCATCACCCTCACAGGGAACACCGTGACACTTTCCTGGACCGGGCAAGGCACCTTGCAGGAGTCCTCGACGTTGACGGGCGATTGGACTGATTCCTCAAACCAAGCCAATCCACAGACCAGGTCCGCGACGGGCATCAAGTTCTTCCGACTGCGGTGAGACTTCCATGAAAGCACGGGCAGATGGGCAAACATCCGGCGATGAGTAACGCAGTAACAAGCGGGAGTCTGGACCTGCCTGAACCGCGTGAACCAACCGAGCGCACGCCACGCGTGTGGAATATCGCCGTACTGCCCGGTGACGGCATCGGCTCCGAAGTCATGGCCGAGGGTTTGAAGGTCCTCAACGGGGTGGCCGGGCGTCTTCAAGGTGTGGCGTTCGCGCTGTCTGAGCATCCTGTCGGGGCGGCGGAATACCTCCGCCATGGCAACCCGCTGCCGGAGTCGTCGTTCGCCGCCTGCGAACAGGCCGACGCCATCCTGCTGGGGGCCATGGGTCTGCCCGACGTGCGATGGCCGGATGGCAAGGAAATGACCCCCCAGATCGATCTGCGGGAGCGGTTCGATCTCTACAACGGTGTGCGGCCGATCCGGCTGTATCACGAATTGCACTCACCGCTGAAAAACTGCCGTGCGGGTGACATCGACCTCGTCATCGTGCGGGAAAGCACCGAGGGGCTGTTCTCGTCGCGCCTGTCACGTCAGTCGAGCGACGCGGAAGTGACCGACGTGATGCGCATCACGCGTCCCGGCGCGGCGCGCATTTGCCGCGCCGCCCTGCGCCTGGCGCAGCAGCGCCGCAAGCTGTGCACGCTGGTGGACAAAGCCAATGTGCTGCCTTCCATGGCCTACTTCCGCGCCATCTTTAACGAGATGGCGCGCGACTTTCCCGATGTCCAAACGGACCATGTTTACGTGGACGCGGCGGCGTTGTTCCTCGTGCAGAAACCGCAGCGTTTCGACGTGCTCGTCACCGAGAACATGTTCGGCGACATCCTCTCCGACCTGGCGGCCGGACTTGTCGGCGGCATGGGCATGGCGCCGTCGGCGGACATAGGCGATAGACACGCCGTGTTTCAGCCGTCGCACGGCTCGGCGCCGGACATCGCCGGCAGGGGCATCGCCAATCCGATTGCCACGATTCTCTCGGTGGCCCTGATGCTGGACTGGTTTGGCACGGAGCAGACGAGGCGCGGTGCCTCGATGATCCGCGGGGCCGTTGAGCGCGTCCTGCAGAACCCAGCCCACCGCACCCGCGACTTGGGCGGCCAAATGAGCACTTCCCAGATGGGCGATGCGGTGCTGCGGACCCTGGAGGCGACCCCGTCATGAGCCGAGTGGTTGACTTGACCCTGCCGCTCAAGCCGGGAATGCGCGGCGTGGAGATCACGCCCAGATTCTCGGCGGCGAAGGAGGGATGGAACGCCAGCACCCTTTCCCTCTACTCGCACGCCGGCACGCACATGGACGCGCAGGTCCACTTCGAAGCGGGCCCGGAGACCATTGACCAGCACACACCCCAACGCTGCATGGGCCGCGCCTGGCTCGTGAATCTCGCAGGCATCAGGCCGAAGGCACTCATCGAGATCGCCTCGCTCGGTGATGTGGTGCGTTCATTCCAGCCCGGGGACAGCCTTCTGCTGCGCACCGATTGGAGCAAACACGTCGAGACTCCCTCCATCTATCGCGACGGCCTGCCGCGCATCAGCGACGCGCTTGCGAACTGGTGCGTGGCCAAACAGGTAAAGCTGCTTGGCACGGAACCCCCCTCGGTCGCGGACGTGAACCACCTGCCCGAACTCACGCGCATCCACAAAACCCTGCTGGGCGGCGGCGTGACGATCGTGGAAGGGCTTTGCCAACTGGATCAACTCGTCGGTCCGAAACTATTCTTCGCCGCGCTTCCCTTGCGAATCGCGCAGGGCGACGGCTGCCCTTGCCGTGCCTTTGCGGTCGACGGCGATGATGCGGCGGATGAACTGTGTCGCTTCGGCAGGGGTGCGTGAACGGATTCCTATTGGTCGCGTAGGCTGTG
>CAZYJB010000744.1:0-2983 GCA_964647675.1 uncultured Verrucomicrobiota bacterium
GGCGCATCCCGGTGCCTTCGAACAGCCAATGGTCCGGCAGGGCACACACCCAGTCGGCGCCCCCGGTGACCGGACCGGTGCTGTGCGCACCGACCAATTCGTTGGCATAGGGGCGGGTGTGTTCGAGGGAGGCCATGGCCACGAAATCCCGCGTGCCCCCGGGCGGACCGTACACGCCCACGCGCTCGTAAACGCGATCGGCCACACCCGCTGAGTCAGGACTCATCACGACACGGCCGCAGCAGGTGTTGCCGGAGAGGAAGGCCACGCTGACTCCTGCCTGGATGGCGTCCCGCACGTGCCGGTACATCTCGAGGGTCCAGTACTCGTCGTGCCCGACGGAGAGCAGTGCCCGCGCACGCCGCAGCAGGCCGGGGCGGCGGTGCGTGTCGAGGTTGGAAATGTAGGTGACGTCGTATCCGTGCTGTTCGAGCCAGTAGGCGATGGGGAATTCCCAGAGCAGGAACTCACCCGAGCCCTGGGACAGCGGGGCGTCGAAGATCTGGCAGTACCGGCCGTAGGGACGGTTGAACGACACCTGCACGCCGCCGCCCCAGTACCATTCCGACTTCCCGTCGTTATAGAGGCCGAACTGGTCCGGCCATCGGTTGTAGGCCGACCAAGTGGTGTCGCTGCATTGGAAAACGAGATCCGCCGGGCGCGCATCGCGCACGATGAAGACCACGTAGCTCTGCAGATGCGTGCCGAGCTCGGTCAGTTTTCCCACGTAAACGCCGCTCAACCAGTCGGGCGGGATGCGCAGGGAATAGGACGGGTCCCAGGCGCAGTCGCGCAGGCGTTTGGGCCCGACGGGCGGATCGGCCTGCGGACGTCCGGGGAGAGGTCCGGCCACATGTACGAGCCGACCGCCGTCGCCGCCGTAGTACCCGAGGCGGAAGATCTCGAGGGTGAACTCCGCGGCCGGGCGGGTGCTCACGTGGATCGTCAACGTTTCACCCGCCGCGAGGCTGGTGTGGGAGCAGTAACCTTCGATCCAGGGGCAACGCCAGCGCGTGGCGGGATCGACGCGCGTGCTGGTCAGCAGCCAGTCGCGCGTGCCGGGCAGTTCGTTTTCGCGGCGGACACGGTCATCGGTCCGCGTGGAGGGACCGGGGGTAAGACAGCCCGTGAGGGGAACGGCCGCGGCGGCGGTGGCGAGGCCCTTGAGTGCGCCGCGGCGCGAGACCTGGGATCGATGGGGCACGCCTCAGTCTGAGAGGCGACGGCCGGCGCGTCGATGGTGATGGCGTCCGTGGCTTTCTTTGGGTGGGTCACGAGTTGGTTCTCGTGACGGCGCCTCCGTAGCCGCTGCCGTAACTCGACGCTCGACCGCCTTTGGCGACCGAGATCGCCAAGGCGGGTCAGCGCGGCCTGACAACCACGTCTACCGAGAATGCCCCCGCCGGACGGAGCCGGCGAGGCACCGGGAGGGGGAGGGCGTCCGAGCGAGTTCACCGAGCAGAAGCTTTCCGCCCACGCCGGAAGCGCGACCTTCTGGGGGGGCCTACGTCTGCTGGACGTCCGATGCCGGTTGGAGCATTCGCAGCCCCATTCCGTGACGATATCCCGCAACCCCCTGCTGCTGATTGAAACGGACTCGAGCTTCGTCCACGGCATCCGCGGCGATGGCTGGAAGCTGACCCACGTCGCCACCCTCCGACGCGACTCGTGGGTGCCCAAGTTGTGGGGGATCGAACGTGTGGCGAGTCAGTCGAGCCTTTCCCGTTTCTTTTGGGGGCGGGCGGGGGCGGGGGATCACCAAGGTTTGGGGATCACCAAGGTCTGGGCTCCAGGGCGAAGAGCGGTGAAGGTTTGGGGATCACCAAGGTCTGGGCTCCAGGGCGAAGAGCGGTGAGGAGGGGGCGGCAAGACCAGGGCCTGGGTCGCCGAGGCCTGGGCTCATGGACGTCGGGAGCTTGGTCCGACGGTAACGATGGCCGGGTTCACGACGCGCTGCCAAGGTCCGGAGCGCTCACGAGGTCTGGGCACGTGGACAATCGTGCTCTTGGTCGATCGTGACGGCCGGGGTGTTGAGCCATCCGCAGGGCAAGACATCCGTCAAACTCGCGGTGCCGGAAGGCGAACGACCTGGTGGGGAAGCGGCTTTGGGAAAAAACTCTCAGTCCGCTCCCCAACTGCAATGCAGTCGAGAATTGGCCCGTAATCGAGGGCTCTTCCTCACGAGAATCCGCACCTCAACTCCTTCGTTCCGCTTAGGCGAAGAGCTTGGGCACGGCGGCGGCCTTCACCAGTTCGCGCGGCTGGTTGAGGTGGTTGTAGACAATCGTGGCCGGGTCGATGCCGAAGGCGTGGTAAATGGTGGCGAGCAGTTCCGTGGGATGCACGGGATCTTCGAGCGGACTCGACGCCGTTTTGTCGGATTGGCCATGCACGTAGCCGCGCCGGATGCCGGCGCCGCCAACGACGGAGGTGTAGCAGTACGGCCAATGATCCCGGCCGTCGGGACTGTTGCTGTTGCCGGAGGTGCTGACGCCTTTCTCAGGACTGCGTCCGAACTCGCCGATCGCGACGACCAAGGTTTCCGAGAGCAAGCCGCGTTGGTCGAGGTCCTCGAAAAGGGCGCTGAGACCGCGGTCGAGCATGGGCGCCGACTGGTTCTTCATGCGCTCGTAGAGTCCGACGTGAACGTCCCAGGAGTGATTGTCGGAATTGGCGATCTTGGGCCAGACGACCTCGACCACCCGTGTGCCGGCTTCGACCAGCCGCCGGGCGAGGAGGCAGCTTTGTCCGAATGTGTTCCGACCATACCGATCGCGGGTGGTGTCGTTCTCCTGGGACAGGTCGAAGGCGGTGCGCGCCTTGCCGGAGATGATGAGGTCGAGGGCGCGCTGGTAGTAGCCGTCGAGGTTGTAGTGGGCGACCGCCTTGTCGATGGCGGGCATGGCGTCGTTGAGCGTGTCGCGCAGGCGCGCGCGCCGCTCGAGGCGCATGGCGAAGACCTCCTGGGGCAACTTGAGATCGT
>CAZYJB010000745.1:0-2982 GCA_964647675.1 uncultured Verrucomicrobiota bacterium
TCGAGCGATCAGCGGCGCTCGCAGCGGTAATGACCCCGCGATCCTCGATCGAGACGAGCACGTCGGACGCGACTCCGGACGCGCGAAGGCCCTCCGGATCGAGCACAATGCCAAGGAACTTCGAGGTGCTCAGGATCCGTGGTGCAAGGGCCACGTCGCGCATCACTCCCTGTTCGATGCGTCCGGCATCGGGAAGCTCGATCGCGGCCCAGGAAAGGGAGGCGCCCCAGGTGAAGTGGATCGACCCCACGAGCAGTGCGGCGACCAGCAGGGCGGTGGCCATGAGCCAGCCGACGAGACGCCAGCCGCTGCCCTGCGCCAGGTTCGCCACTCCGCGAAACGTGGTCGGAATGGCGAGTCCCGGCGGCGCCGTCTCCGCCCGCGACGTCGGTGCGGATCCCGGCGGATCGTCCGGGGGCGCAGGCGGGGGGGGCGGGGCGAAGGGGTTATCCGGCATGACTGAACTTCCCGCGCATCGCTTTCCGCAACCGCCTTCGGCGCGATGGCGCCGCGGGCCGATGGTCAAGGAACGGGCCGGGGGGCACGGATTCGAACCCGCCGCCGCCTGCCTGATCACTTCGGCGCCGGCGCCGGCGTCGAGGTCGGCGTCGGAGCAGGACCGGCCGGCGGCGTCAGCGAGGGCGGAACGGAGGACGGCGGCACGGACGACGACGGGGTCGAACCGGCCGCCGTACCGGGGAAGAACTTCGTGAGCCGCGTCTGCAGGTCCGGATGACTCTTCGCAAACTCCAACAGCTGACGCTCGAAGTCGACGGCCTGCGTCGCGAGGTTGAAGTTGTAGTTGCTGGCCATCTGTTGCGCGGTGCGCTGCGTGAACTCGGCCTGGCGGCGCAGCAGCGAGACCTGGCGGAACAGATAGAGGCCGATGGCCCCGCTCAGGATGACGAGGGATACCAGGGCCACCTGCACCGAGAGTCGCAGGGAGCCGAGGTCCTGCTCGAGGGACTCCACCGTGGGCGGAAGATCCGAGGCGCTTTGACGTGATTCCATGATGGGGTCAGCGGGCGGACGGTTTGGTGCCGTTGGTCGGCACGGCCTGCGGCGGGGCGCCGATCGATTGCAGCAGCGGGGAGATGGACGGGTTCACCTTCGCGTACTCCAGCGCCTCCGTCACCATCGCGCGCAGACGGTTCTGCCGCAGCTCCACCTGGGTGATGGTGAACTGCGCGCGGTTCTGCAGGCGCGACAACTGAACGTACTGGTACGACAGGAACGTGACGCCGACCGACAACGCCGCGAGGACGAACGCCAGCCCTACCAAGAGGGAATTGCCCTTCACGCGCGGAATCTATCGGGGGGGCGCGTGATGCCAAGGGGTTTTCTCGCGCAGACCCCCGCCCTTGCCGCGCCGACAACGGCCTCCTATAAACCACCGCATGTCACCCCGAGCGCTGGTCCTGACCGTCCTCCTCGCCGCCGCTGCCCCGTGGTCCGTTCCCGCCGCGCCCCCGCGCGTGCTCAAGGAGGGAACGCTTCCCGACGATCGACGCCTGGCGCCGGTCAAGGATCTTGACGGCTACTTCCCGTTCCAGGTGCCGCCCTCCCGCGCCGCGTGGGAGAAGCGCGCCGCCGACGTGCGCCGTCAGTTGCAGGTCACGCTCGGTCTCTGGCCCATGCCCGCGCGGACGCCGCTCAATCCGGTGATCCACGGCCGCAAGGACCAGGGCGACTACACGATCGAGAAGGTTTACTTCGAAAGCGCTCCGGGATTCTTCGTCACCGGCAGTCTCTACCGGCCCAAGGGGAAGTCGGGCCGGCTCCCGGCGGTGCTCTGCCCGCACGGACACTGGACTGACGGACGGTTCATGGATCAGGGCGAAGCCACGGTGCGCAAGGAAATCGCGGCGGGCGGCGAGCGCTTCGAGAACGGCGGGCGCTCAGTCCTGCAAGCGCGTTGTGTCACCCTCGCGCGCATGGGCTGCGTGGTGTTCCACTACGACATGCTCGGCTACGCGGACAGCCAGCAACTCCCCATGGCGCTCGCGCACGGCTTTGCGAAGCAACGGCCCGAGATGAACGACGCCAGCCAGTGGGGCCTGTTCAGTCCCCAAGCCGAAGCGCGGTACCAGAGCGTCATGGGCCTGCAGACGTTGAACTCGATCCGCTCGCTGGATTTCCTCGAATCGCTCCCCGACGTGGACCCCCAGCGCATTGCGGTGACCGGTGCCAGCGGTGGCGGCACTCAGACGTTCATCCTCGGTGCCCTCGATCCTCGTCCCGCCGTGGCTTTCCCGGCGGTCATGGTCTCCACCGCCATGCAGGGCGGTTGCACCTGCGAGAACGCCAGCGGATTGCGCGTGGGCACGGGCAACGTCGAGATCGCCGCGCTGTTCGCCCCCAAACCCCAGGGACTCACCGGCGCGAACGACTGGACGATCGACATGCCCACCAAGGGGTTTCCCGAGCTGCAACGCCTCTACTCGCTGGTCGGCGCGGCGGACAAGGTGAGCCTCAAGCATCTCCCGCACTTCGGCCACAACTACAACTACGTGAGCCGTGAGGCCATGTACGCCTTCCTCAATAAGCACCTCGGCCTCGGCCTCCCCGAACCGGTGCTCGAACAGGACTACCCGCGCCTCGACGCGGCCGGGCTCACCGTCTGGGACCAAGCGCATCCAAAGCCGCCGTCCGGCGACGCCTTCGAGCGCCAGTTGATCCAGTGGTGGACGCGCGATGCCAGTGAGCAACTGAGCAAGGCGGCGGCCACTGCCGAGGGGCGCGCGGCCACGATCCAACCCGCCATCGACACGGTGGTGGGACGCACGCTCGCCACCGCGGGTTCGGTGGTGTGGGAAATGCGTTCCAAGAACGAACGCGGAGACCACCTCGAAATGGCCGGCCTCCTGCACAACACCACCCATGGCGAGTCGCTGCCGGTGGTGTTCCTGCATCCCAAGGAAGACCGGAAAACGGTCAGCGTCATGCCCACCTCCACCGGCAAGGCCGGACTCTATGGCGCCG
>CAZYJB010000746.1:0-2982 GCA_964647675.1 uncultured Verrucomicrobiota bacterium
GAATCGGTCGGCTTCCGCTGCAGCGCCACCCAGTCCCCCACTTTGGGAAACGCCACGCTGGCCCGTCCCAAATGCATCATCCTGCCCGCCACCCGGCTCGGCATCTAGCCCGCCTCCGCCACCACGACGAAACTTTGCTTGTCCTCCAGCGCCACCCGCCCCGGAAAACAGCCCTTCTCCCGCCAAGGCGCGAACGCAACGTCCCACGCAGCGTCCCACCCGATATCACGCAGATCGATCATTCAGGTCGCGGCTCCGCAGCGTAGGCGCTCCCCGCGCACGCAGGAACCTCAAATCAGGCGTCCCAGCGACCCCGGTCCGTGCGCTTGCCAGGGTCGAAGGCCGCCATGCCCGGGACGATCAGACCGTGTTTTCGCCCTCCCCAGCCGCCCCCACGGGCACGCATTCCGCGTTCCCCGGGTTCACCTTCAGCCGCCTCGGATCACCAGAGAAACTAATCCAACAAGACTTCAGATTCAGTATTGCTCATCATTCACGCCCGGGCGTATCCTGTACCGCAAGAGGACATGAATCGTCCACCCCCACTCCCGGAAGGCGCCGAACCGCGGCGCGAGTTCCTCGTCAAGGCGGCCACCGTGGCCCTGGGCGGTGCGGCCGTGGCTCCGCCCATGGTCGCCGGAGTCGCCTTCGCCCTGGATCCGGTTCGCCGCCAGGCGCCCGGGGCCTCCGATTTCGCGCGCATCACGACGCTGGATGCCCTTCCTGCCGACGGAGTTCCCAAGAAGTTCACAGTCTTCGCCGATCGCGTGGACGCCTGGAACCGGCACCCGCGCACCGCGGTAGGCGCCATCTACCTGCGCCGCACGGGCGACAAGGACGTCACCGCGCTGCACAGCATCTGCCCGCACGCGGGTTGCTTCGTGGATTACCAACCCGGGAAGAGCCAGTACTACTGCCCATGCCACAACAGCGCGTTCTCCACCGATGGCGCGGTCTCCGGCCAGGGCAATCCCTCGGCCCGTGGATTGGACACCCTCGCCGTCGAGATCCGCAACGGGAAGGAAGTCTGGGTGCGCTACCAGAACTTCCGGATGGGCACGGCCGAGAAGATCCCCGTCTGACCCGATCTCACCCGCCATGTTTCGCTCCCTGTCCAACTGGCTCGACGATCGCACCGGCTGGAGGAAGGTGCTCCACGAGGCGTTGTTCGAGCGCGTGCCCGGCGGCGCGCGGTGGCGCTATGTTTGGGGCTCCACGCTGACCTTCACCTTCCTGATCCAGGTCATCACCGGGTTCCTTCTGTGGGCCGCCTACAGTCCGAGTTCGCAGACCGCCTGGGAGAGCGTCTTCTACATCGAGTACGTGATGTGGGGCGGCTGGCTGATCCGCGGCATCCACCACTTCACCGCGCAGGCGATGAACGTGCTGCTCGTCCTGCACCTGGCCCAGGTGATGATCGACGGCGCCTACCGCGCGCCGCGCGAGGTCAACTTCTGGTTCGGCATCGCCCTGCTCCTGGTCGTCATGGGTCTCTCGCTCACGGGTTACCTGCTGCCGTGGGACCAGAAGGGCTACTGGGCCACGCGCGTGGCCACCAACATCGTCGGCGTGACGCCCATCGTGGGCCCGGCCCTGCAGCAGATGGTGCTGGGCGGCTCGGACTACGGACATCACACCCTCACGCGGTTCTTCGCGCTGCACGCGGGCGTTCTGCCCGCCCTGCTGGTGGTGCTGACCGTCGCGCATATTCTCCTCTTCCGCCGCCACGGCATCAAAGCGAAGGAACCATTCCGCAAACCCGACGCCCACTTCTGGCCCGACCAACTCCTCCTGGACGCCGTGGTCTGCCTCGTGATCATGGGCACGGTGCTGTTCCTGTCCGTTTACGTGGGCACCCCGCTGGACGCGCCGGCCGACCCCTCCGAGCCCTACAGCGCGGCGCGGCCCGAGTGGTACTTCCTCTTCCTGTTCCAGATGCTGAAGTACTTCCCGGGCGAGACCGAGGTGATCGGCGCGGTGGTGCTGCCGTCCGTGGTCATGCTCGTGCTCTTTCTGATGCCCCTGATCGCGCGCAAGCGGTACGGGCACCACTTCAACCTCTCCTTCCTCGGCGTGCTGCTCGCCGGCGCGGCCGTGCTGACCGGCCTCGCCATGCGGCAGGATCGCAACGATCCCGAGTTCGCGCGCGCCGCACGGCAAGCGCACGCCGACGCCGAGCGCGCCAAGACCCTCGCTGCGGCTCCCGCCGGAATTCCGGTGGGCGGCGCGGTCGCGCTGCTGCGCGATGACCCGGCCACGCGCGGTCCGCGGCTCTTCGCGCAGCATTGCGCGAGCTGCCACCGGTTCGACGGTCACGACGGCATGGGAGGAACGCCCGCCGATGCCGCCACCGCTCCCGATCTCGCGGGCTTCGCGTCGCGCCCCTGGCTGGCTGGCCTGCTCGATCCCGCCCGGGTGGATTCCGCGCATTACTTCGGCGGCACGCGGTTCAAGGAGGGCAAAATGGTGCGGTTCGTGAAACGCACCGTGTCCGCCTTCGACGCGACCCACCAAACCAACCTGGTCCGGATCATCAAGGCGGTTTCAGCCGAGGCGGGACTCCCGGCGCAGCGTGATGCCGACGCGTCAGACGCCGCGGAGATCGCGGAAGGACGACGCCTCATCGACACCGAGGCCATGCGCTGCACCGAATGCCACGAGTTTCGCAAGCCGAACGAGAACGCAACCGCGCCGCGCCTGACCGGATACGGCTCGCGGGAATGGCTGATCGATTTCATCGGCAACCCCGCGTCGGACCATTTCTACGGCCGCCGCAACGATCGCATGCCGGCGTACACGCGCGATCAGGTGATCACCGCCCATGAAATCAGCCTGCTGACCGACTGGATGCGCGGCGAATGGTATCGCCCGCCCGCGCCAGCCACCACCAACGAGGTCGCCGTCGCATCGTCGCCCTGATCGGAGTCGGCTGGTCACTTGCCTCGCTCCCCTCCCCGCCTGGTGGGGCGAGGGCAACCGAGC
>CAZYJB010000747.1:0-2977 GCA_964647675.1 uncultured Verrucomicrobiota bacterium
GCGCCAATAGAGCCCATCGTCATCGGCGCCGCCCTGAACGCGAGACCCCGACCCGCGTGCCTCGAGGGCTGCATCATGAGCGCCGCGTGCAGTCGACCTTCGCGCAGGCCGGCGAGCATTTCCGGTGAGGAGTGATCGTGCAGAATGACGCGAACGCCGGGGAACCTCTTCCGGTACGCCTTCAGCAACCTCGGCAGGATCTCCGCCGTGGGCGTCGGCGCATATCCGAGATGCAACTCCCCTTCGGCGCCCGACGCGACGACGCGAACAGCACGGACCGCTTCGTCCACGCGGTCGAGCGAGTCCCTGGCCTCGTCGAGAAAGACCCGGCCGGCGTCGGTCAATCGGATCGCCCTTCCGGTGCGCGTGAACAAGGCCACACCCAGTTCCGCTTCGAGGTCGTGAATCTGCCGCGTCAGCGGCGGCTGCGAGACGCCCAGGCGAGCCGCCGCGCGGGTGACGTTCTGTTCTTCGGCGACGGCGACAAAGTAGCGGAGGTGGCGTAGTTCCATCCCAGCCGCGACGATACCCCACAGGTATTGTGGCTCAAGGAACATGGTATTTCAGACTTCCTCACGGCGTAGCTACCGTGGGGGTGTGGTTTGAACGCGCCGCCGGTCCGGAGAGGACGGAGTTCCCCACCGCGGCGCATCGATCCACGGCTTTATGAATTCAGCCCGCGTCCAGATATCAGACCTGTCATCAGGGGAACGCACTGAGAATCGCCAGACAGTTACCGGCAGACTTTCCGGGCGAACGTTCGCCCTCCCGGATGTCAACCGTCCGCCGATGCCCGCGCTGGCAGCGCCCGGAGTCATCCTCGACGGCGAAGGAGTCGGGAGCTTTGGCGACATCGATGCCGCCAGCGGTCATCCCGATGTGCGGAGCTTCCGCCGCAAGTTCGGCCTGATCATCCCGGCCACAAACACGAGCATAGAACACGAGTTGTGGAGCCTCATCTTCGCAAACCAAGGGCCGCGCGGACTTCGAGGAGTCGGATTGCACACCGCCAATGTCGTCACGCCGGGCCCCAAGTTGGCGACTGTCGAGGACCTACTGAGTTACCGGGATCAGTTTCTGGGTGGCCTGAAGTCGGCGGTGGAGGTGGCGGCGCTCGCGCAACCGGAGTACATGATCCTGGGCATGAGCCTGGAACACATTCTGGGCGGGATCGAGGCCATCCGCGCGCCAGTGGCCGACCTGGAAGCCCACTCCGGCCTCGGCTGGGCGGCCTCTCACGAGGCCATGCCTGCAGCACTCACAGCATTTAATGCTCGGCGCATCGGACTGCTGACTCCCTTCGACAAGGAGGGAAACCGATTCGCGACGCGGATGTTCGAGGATCTGGGATTCGAGGTCGTCGCGAGCGTCGGGTTCTCGTGCGCGAACGCCGTGCATATCGCGCACATTCCTGACCGAGCCAAGGAGAAGGCCATCCTCGAGTTGCTCGCCACGGAAGGGAACCGGCTCGATGCCATCGTCCAGTGCGGCACGAACATGAGCCTGCTGGACGTGACGGAGCGCCTCGAGCCGGTCGTTGGGATTCCCATCCTCGGCGTCAACGCCGTGCTCTTCTGGTATGCGCTACGCGAGAACGGATTCGATGCGCCGCTGACCGGTGCGGGGCGGTTGTTGCGTGAGTGCTGAGCCGCGCTTTACGTGGATAACCTCGACCGCGCCATCCGGTTCTACACCGACTTGTTCGAGTGCCCGACGCTTCGCCGCGATGAACTCTTCTGCGCGCTCCGCGTCTCGGACGAGCAGGTCCTTCTGCTCTTAGTGCGCGGTGGGTCTTGAACAACCATGGCCTTTGCCAGGCAGGCTGCGGCGAAGTTCGTGTGGCGGCGCGGGTGACATGGGCATGGCCGGGATGCCGGTGATGGGGCGGCTCGGCAGGGACGCCTCGCCCTATCGGCGGAAGCATTGGTCCGAAGCGCGGGCGTCGCCTGCGCGCTCCCCCCCGTCTACACCGACTTCGTGCGCCGCAATCCGGCACTGCCTGTCGCCGTGATGGGATTGAACCAGCGCAAACGCGGGAAACGCACGAAATAGGTGTCGGCCGTGTGCAGAACGGCATTCTGATCCATCGCGATGGCGGCGATCTGGGCGTCGCTGACCAGGTTGCCAGCCGTCCCCAAGCCCTCCAGAAGTTTGAGTGTGTCCCCCAGGTGATCGGGTCCGGGGTCGAGCACCTGAACCGGGGGTTGTTCGAGCCAGGAGCGGACGTGCCGCGCTGCTTCGGCCGCCGTCATGGGATTCTCAAACGCACGCGCATGGGTGGCGATGCGAACGAATCCGAACACGACAACATGCACCAAGCCGACAGGTTCGGTGCCTGAGAGGCAGGACTGCCACCATTCCGCGGACCGCGGGTGAAAGGGAGAACCGGAGTCGTACGCGTAAATCAGGAGGTTGATGTCGGGGATGAT
Organism: uncultured Verrucomicrobiota bacterium; assembly: GCA_964647675.1. GTDB lineage: Bacteria > Verrucomicrobiota > Verrucomicrobiia > Limisphaerales > CAIMTB01 > CAIMTB01. The sequence goes on from CAZYJB010000747.1 coordinate 2,430, forward strand.
CATTTTGACGTCCCGCCCCGGCTCCTCGTCATGAAAGCGTCCACTTCCAGCTCATCGGCCAGGCGGTTGAATCCGGCGGGGTCCAGACCCGCGCGGAGTCCGAGCGGCCGGGCTTTCAGGACGAACGGGCGGCGAGTGGCCGGCGCGGCTTTCTGACCGAGACCCGCGCGGATGGCGCTGTTGAGCGTTTGTTTGAAACTGGTCCGCGAGCGATGCATGGCCTCGCGCAGCAACTGCTCGACATCGCGGTCCAGAGTGACTGTGGTTCGCATGGTGGCATCATGATGCTATGCCATGTTGCTGTCAAGATGCGTCGCCGACCCGGTCCCCGAGGGGGAGGCAGTGGGGTCAAACATCGACAATGGACACTTTCGGGCGAATGGGTGCCGCGATGGAGCCGCGGTCGGGGGGATGGCGGCGAGCCGCGGTGTCTCCCTCAAGGTGTTTCTGACCGAAGCTCTCAGGGAGAAGCTCGCCAGCCCGCGTCGCCGCGTCGCAGGCTGGCCGGTACCGCCCCCGCTACCGCCCATGGGCGAACTGCAGCGCAT
>CAZYJB010000748.1:0-2976 GCA_964647675.1 uncultured Verrucomicrobiota bacterium
GCACGATGCCCAGCATGGTCAGCATCGACCTGAACTTGTGGGTCCAGATCTCTTTCAGCCCGATGAGAACAGCGATGTAGATCGTCATGGGCGGGGCGCCTCGCGCTCACTCATACCGAAGCGCCTGGATCGGATGGAACCGCGACGCGCGCAGGGCCGGGTAGGTGCCCGCAACGATGCCCACCAGCACGCTGAATCCGAACGCCACCGCCAGCGCGGTCATGGTCACCTCGGGCGCGTTGTCCGTCGGCGTGAAGGCGCCGATCAACTGCACCACGCCGAACGAAAAACCGAGACCCGCGATCCCGCCCAGCATCGAGATCACCACCGATTCGACCAGGATCTGCAGGAAAACCAGGCCGGTGGTGGCGCCCACCGCCTTGCGGATGCCGATCTCGCGCACGCGCTCGGAGATGCTGGCCAGCATGATGTTCATGATGCCGATCCCACCCACGATCAGGCTGATGGCCGCGATGATGGTGCCGTTCATGCGGGTGGCGCGGATGACGGCATTGATCTCCTCACCCCATTCCTCCTGGGTGCGGAAGGTGAAATCCTCGATGCCGCGGTGCGAGAACATCAGCACGTTGCGCGCCTGCTGCAGCGCGGGCTCCAGCGCCTCGAGACTGGGCACGCGAAAGTGGATCGTCGATAGCCGGTAATCCGCCACCGTGGGCTCGTTCGCGCTGCTCGAGCTGCTCCCGCTGCCCGAGCCACCCGCGGCGTTGTTGGGATTCACCGTCGCCGCGCGGAACTTCAGGAACATGGTCTCCAGCGGGATCATCGCGGTGTAGTTCTTCATGCGGAAGATCCACCCGCCGCCACCGCCGCGCCCGCCCCAGCCACGGCTGCGCGTCGGCCCGGTGCCCGCCGCGGCGTTGGTCTGGACGAGAGTCTTGCGATACTCGCGCTCGCGTCGAGCCTGCTCGCTTTCGTAGTGCTGCAGCATTCCCACGATTGTGAACGACTGGCCGTTGATGGTCAGGCGCTCGCCGATGGGGACGATCTCACGGCCGGTCTCCTCGGGGGATCCGAAGAGTTCGTCGCGGATCCCGGTGCCGATCACCACCACGCTGCGCACCAGCTCGTTGTCGAGATCGGTGATCATGCGCCCGTGCTCCACCACATGCTCGTTTACCGCCGCGTAGCCCGGCCACGTGCCGGCGAGGATCGACGACCGCGTGTTGCGCCCCTGATGGCTGAAGACCGCCGACGAACCGCCCCAGCGGGTGATCTCGTAAGCGGGAACGATGTTCTCAAGCAACGGCGCGTTGGCCTTCAAGGCCTTGACGTCCGCCAGCGTGACGCCCTGCGCCTGGTCCGCGAGGTGCCGCTGCCAGACCGGCAGTTCGGACTGCGGCTCAAGCCGGACCTTCTCCAGACCGCCGGTGGCCACCAACGCTTCCTTCAAGCCGTTCTCCATGCCACGCACCAGCGCCGACATCGCCACCAGACTCGAGACACCCAGAATGATGCCGAACATGGTCAGCACCGACCGGGCCTTGTGAGCCCAGATCTCTTTGAAACCGACGAGAATGGCGTTGCCGAGTCCCATCACGACCTGAGAGCAGACGACGCGAATGCAGGTGGGATTCATTCAAATCTCCGCCTGCGGCGCCCGCGCAATCTGACCTGCCGCGCGGTTTTTTCAACTGGTTCGACGCGGCTACGTTCATCGTAGCCGCCGCCGTCCAGGCGGCGCTCGCCCGCTCCAGCAACTCCATTTGCCGAGACAATGCCAGCGCAGCCGGACGGCCGCGGCTACCTCGCCTCGACGCTCGCTCGCCATTGCACAACCGCCGGTCCTCGCGTACTTGGTCACGCCATGGATCGCCGGTGCTGCCTCCGCTCCCTCGCCGCCACCACCGCCACCGCCGCCGCCATCGGCCTGGCCACCGGACTCCGCCCGCCTTCCACCTTCGCCGCCGGACTCGAGGATCTCTTTCAGCTTGGCGAATCGGTCCTCGACGAAAACCTCGACCCCCAATGGCGGCAGTGGCTGGAAACGGCCCAGGATCAGGACTGGTCCGGGCTGCTCGGCCAAGCGGTCGAGGCCTTGCAAGGCTACGACGTGCTCGAACTCGCCGACTTCGCCGAGGCCGCGCGCGCGGCCCTTCCCTTTCTGGAGTCGGATCCCGAGACCCGCCCCTATGCCGCGTGGCTGCGTGCGCACTCGGACTACTTCGACGTGGCTGACACCTTGCGCGAGACCCTGCCCAGGCCGGCGACGCCGCCCGGAAAGCCACCCGCGCGCCCCGTGACGCCCACGCCCAACCAGGAGCGCAAAGCCTGGGAATCCCAGGTGAAGACCGAACCCGCACCGAGATCCGCCGCCGCCCTCGTCCCCCGTCTGAAGCCTGTGCTGAAGAAGGCCGGAGCCCCGCCGGAACTCGTCTGGCTCGCAGAGATCGAATCCGATTTCAGCCCTGCTGCGCGCAGCCCCTCCGGTGCCGTGGGCTTGTTCCAGCTCATGCCCAGGACCGCCAGCGGCCTCGGGCTCAAGCTCCGGCCACGCGACGAGCGGCTTGATCCCGAGAAATCCACGCACGCCGCCGGCACCTACCTCCGCCAACTCCACAGCGAGTTCCGCGACTGGCCGCTGGCTCTCGCCGCCTACAACGCCGGACCCGGCCGCGTGCGGGAGGTGCTCCGGAAACGCCGCGCTCTCAGCTACGATTCCGCGGCGCCCGGACTCCCTGCCGAAACGCAGATGTATGTGCCCCGCTTCGAAGCCGTGTTGAAAAAGCGCGAAGGCGTCACGCTTCAGCGCTTGCGTCTGCCCGTGGCCGCATAGCCGTGGCCGTCCAGGCCACGCTCGACCGCCGCCGGCGACTCGTTTCCCAGGCGCACTCAGCGCGAGCTCACGCTCGCGGCTACGAGGGATCGCCCTCACCGGTCGGAGCCGACGAGCCACCTTAGGGCTGTCTGAAAACACCGACAGGCCCTGCGGCGAGGGATTTTGGCGCTGGCCGAGGC
>CAZYJB010000749.1:0-2976 GCA_964647675.1 uncultured Verrucomicrobiota bacterium
ACAGCCTACGCGACCAATAGGAATCCGTTCACGCACCCCTGCCGAAGCGACACCGAAGATCCGCGACGACCGAACTGGGGAACGGACCCTCCAGAAGCTCGCCGAGATGAAGACCGGCCGGGAGGTCACGTTCCCCAAGCTGGCCGACCTCGCCGACTGGTGGGCCAAGATACCGCGCAGGAAGACCCCGGACGAACGCTACGCCCTCCAGGTCCGGCTCCGGTTGAAGCGGTTCGCCGAGTTCGTCGCCGAGTATCAGAAGGGCGCCACCGAGTTCATCGAGGTCAAGCCGGCGACCGCGAAGGCGTTCCTGGATGCGGAGACCGCACGGAAGGTGTCGCCGAAGACCTGGAACGACACGCTCAAGCTCCTGCGGGCGACCTTCAAACACCTCCACCCCCAGCTCGCCGACGGCAGTAACCCGTTTTATGGCCTCGTCACCAAGGCCTCCGAGACCGTCAACCGCGAGCCGTTCTCGGTCGAGGAACTCAAAGCCATCGTCGACACCTGCGCCGGCGACGACTTCATCCGGCCGATCATCGTCACCGGAATGTGCACGGCCATGCGCCGTGGCGATTGCTGCCTCCTGAAGTGGGCGGACGTGGACCTGAAGGCGGGTTTCCTCGCCGTCGAGACCGCCAAGACGGGCGAGCGCGTAGACATCCCTATCTTCGCGATGCTCGCGGAGGAATTGAACCGGGCCAAGGCGAAGGCCGGGCAGTCGGCGTTCTGCTTCCCCGAGGCGGCCCAGATGTACCAGAGCAACCCCGACGGCATCACCTGGCGGGTGAAGCAGGTCATCGCCCGCGCGCTGGAGTCGATGCCGAAGCCCAACGCGCCGATGCTTCCGCCACCGGCTTCGCCTGAAGAGGTTCGCTCGCGGGTGGAGGCCTACCTGACCAAGCTTGGCGACTCGAAGCGGGCTCCCAGGCTGAGAGCGGTGTTCGATGCGTATGCTGCCGGAATCCCTCTCGATAAGGTCATCGCCACGACCGGGTTCAGCCGCGGGGCCGTGTCGAACTACCTCAACGAACTCGAACGCGAGACCGGTGCCTCGATCGTGCGAGGCCACCGGAGAGCGCCGAAGACCGACGCCCTGCAGGAGGAACGCGCCGTGGGCATGCGGCGCGCCTCGCTGCACGACTTCCACAGCTTCCGTGTCACTTGGATCACGCTCGCGTTGGCAGCCGGGGTTCCCCTCGAATTGGTGCAACGCGTAACCGGGCACCGAACCGTCGAGGTCGTGATGAAGCACTACTTCCGGCCAGGGCGGGAGGACTTCCGTGCAGCGATCTTCAAGGCGATGCCGAAAATGCTGGGAACCGCTGTCGAGCCCGGCATCAAGGAAGAGATGCGACAGATCCTTCACGATATGACCGGCAGGACCATGAAATCTGATCGAGACCGGCTCATACATCTGATCGGACAGCTACCCTGAACCCAGGTCGTCGAGGAACTCCGAGGCCGGATCAACCGCCGTCACTAGCAGGTGGTCTCGCGCTCGGGTGCACGCGACGTAGAGAAGGTGCCTCTCGGTGTCATAGACCTCCTGAAGATCCGAGTCGTCCCCCACTGCTTCGATCCTCTCTTGGAGCGGAATGATCTCATCGTCGCACGCCACCACCGCAACGCTGCGAAACTCCAAGCCCTTCGCGAGGTGCATCGTGGCGATCGATACGCAACCACTCGCGACATCAACGTGGTCGTCCAAGATACGAAAGGCGAGTCCCGCCCTCACGACGGCATCTCGCACCCGGTCAATCTGCAATTCGGAGCGAACAAAGAGACCGATCTCCTCAGGAACCACACCCTGCTTCCCTTGCTGGGCGAGCCACCCCTGCACCAGAACAGTCTCTTCCTCGATGGAGGAGAGAATTTGGACTACAGGGGGGGGGCCATTGAAGAGGGATATGGTGTCAGCGCGGAAGTCCCGATTTCCATCCACATCCGTCACTTCTGCTCCGAGCAGGCGATCAGCCTGCCGACGAATCTGGTGCGACGTGCGGTAGTTGACTCGCAGCGTTCGCGAACGCCCCCGGATGTCCACGCCGAGCGACCTCCACGAGAACGGCGGTTGAAAGATTCGCTGTCCCAAATCGCCCGCGAAGAACAGCCCATTCGGTCGGGCGCCTCCTAAGGCGGCCAGAAAACGAAGTTGTGACACGCTCAGATCCTGCGCTTCATCCACGACTGCAAAGTCAAAAACCGGGAGCTTTCTATCGGACAACACCGTGGCCAGTTCGCGAAGCACGGCAGCCTGCGTGAGAAGACCTCGCAGGGTCAGCTCTCGCCGCACTTGCCCGAAGATGGACCAGAGCACTTGCCGCTGGGCTTCAGACAAACGCGTTTTTCGCCCAAGTCGGGCCACGTCCCGATAGGATTCCCAATTTGCCAACTGCCAAGCATCAACGATCTGATCCCACTCGGAGAGTAGGAAGTGAAGACTGAACTTGTGGCTTCCTGCGGCTTCAGAAGCCACGCCGAGGATCTGTCGCAGTTCGTCCTGCGAGACCAGCTTAGCCCGGCGCCCGCAGAGAGTGTGGTAGAGCCGATCACCCAACGCATCAAGTGCGTGAACCTCGACCCGCTCACCAAGACGCGGTTCGCTGCTAATAAGCCGTCGTAGTTTCGTTTTAAGGGCATGTGCCAGGGTGCCCGAGAACGTTGTGAGCAGCACCCGCGCCTCCGGATACCTGCGGGCCAAGTACACCGCTCTATGCAAAGCAACAATGGTCTTGCCTGTGCCGGCCGATCCAGACACCCGTGCCGGGCCGTTCTGATCGCGCTCCACAAATTCTCGCTGCTCCGGGTGCAGGAAAATCGTCCACTTCTCCCAGGGAAAGTCCAAAGCTCGCTGCAGCTCCTCGACGTTCGTCATAACGCGGAAGCGGCGTCTCGCATCCGGATGGTCGAAAGGATTCGAGAACGTCGTCGCCAGTGGCGTCACACGGGGTTTGCCGCCCGTGGCGAATTCCA
>CAZYJB010000750.1:0-1754 GCA_964647675.1 uncultured Verrucomicrobiota bacterium
CGGATGAGCGATTTGGACAGCATCGGCGGTTCTTCGGTCCGGGCGAACTTGCGGAGCTCGTAATGGGCTCCGTCCGCAGTGCCGACCCAGGAGAGGCACTTGGTCACGTACGCGGCGCCGGAGAGGGCCCGGTCATAGACTTTGACGAGGGCGAAACCTCTGGGCGCGCCAACCCGCTCCCACACGCGTTTGAGCATGTGGCAGCCGGCGGGCGTGCGAGGCAGCGACGTGCCGGACAGAAGGAAGTGAAAGTGCCGCCGGCCACCCTGCTCGCCTTGTTCCTCGCGCAGCACCCAGACGAGGGACGAGAACGGAACCCTGGCGAGCCTGGCGACTCTGAACAGGTAGTTCAGGGCCATGGCTTTTGCTTTGGTTGGCCCGGGTGGTCTTCCCTGGAACGTCAACGTTCCGAACCACTCCCATGCCGGCCACATCGTGATGGCTTCGAGCTCGCCGAGGTTCATGTCAGAAGGGTCCGCCTTCGTCCCGCAAGTTGCGGAACTACGGCGTGACGTGTTGGAGGCCTTGACCTCCGTCCAAGGGCCCCGGGAATCCGGGAGCACCTGGGCGGAAGTCACTTGCCGGATTTGGTGAGGTCGCGGGTTTTGCCGGGGAACTGGTCGGAGACGATTCTGCCGCGAAGGATGGTGCGCCCGCCGAACTGCGGGAAACCGCCGACGGCGAACTCGATGCGTTTGCCGGTGAGGCTGTCCTCGGGAAACGCGCGGTGTTCGTCCTGGCTGAGGGCGTACTGGATGGCGTCGGGGATGATGACGCCTTCGGTCTTGTCGGTGTCGACGAGGCCCAGGACGCGCTCACTGACGGCGCCCTTCTTCTGGGAGGTGTAGGCGTTGAGGCGATCGGAGACGCAGAGGAGTAACAATCGGGCCATGGGATCAGGGGTGGAGGGTTGAGTGGTGGCGGGGAAGGAAGTTGAAGCGCTGCCGCGGCGAACGTTCGGGCGGATGACTCCAGCCGGACGCGCACGCGCGAGCCGCCAGCGACCGCCGACGGCCGCTGTCAGCCGGCGTGCAGAGGCGCCTCGGGCGAAGCGGGCGGGGTGCGTGGGTGGAAGATGGTTCGGCCCCAGCGCCCCCATGGGAAAACCGGGGGGGCGCCGTGGCCTCAGGAACCCGGTCGACGGGCGGGTGGGTGAAGGTGGAGGGCGGGGTGAGCCTCCGCTTCGCGTGAATCTGGAGCCGGTAGTGATCCATCACCGCCCATTGAATCATGGCGGCGGGTCTCGAAATACCGCCAAGCGGGGGGAGCGACTTTGCGGTTTATTTTTGCTTCCGGGGACGACCACGGCCGCGGAGGCGGAGGCCGATCTTGCGGCAGAGGCGGTGGAAACTTTTGAGGTCGCCGGTCTTGGAGGCAGTGAGGATCCGGGTGAAGGAGTCATGGAGCGCACTGACCGACGGGAAACGCTCCCATGTGGGCCAGTTCGTCACGAGAAGCGTGCAGAGTGTGGCTTCGCGACTCATCCAGTCGCCCGAAAACCAGTCGTCGCGCACTTCGCTGCCGGCGACGTGGGCATGCTGGAAGAGGCGGCTCTCGGAGTAGGGTGCGCGGGCGGCAGCGGCCATCACGTGGGCGAACTGACGTCGGCGTTTCGGGCGGTTGCCGAACCAGCCATCGAGAGCCTCGCGGTTCTGCTCCACCGCCTCGGCGATGGGCGGGGGGAAGTGGGTCTTTTGCAGCTTCCGCTGCGCCTTTTTAAGGCAGGCCATGGTCTCCGGCGGAATCGGCAGTTC
>CAZYJB010000750.1:1854-2974 GCA_964647675.1 uncultured Verrucomicrobiota bacterium
GTCTTCGGACGCCGTGGGCGTTTGGCCTTCACGCGGCGTTCTTGTCGCGGTGTTGGGCGACGAAGGCTTCGACGAACTCGGCGATCTTGTTCTGCTGATGCCGAGGCAACCGGCTGGCGCGTTCGAAGACTTGGCGGAGTCGGCCCGCCGGCCCGCCAGTGCGCTTGGGTGGTTCCTCCTGCGCCAGCAGATGTTCGATGCTCACTTCCAGAATGGAAGCCAAGCCGACCAGATGCTCGGGCCGGAGTGCGGTCTGGCGGCGTTCCCAGCCGGCATAGCTCTGCTGGGTGATGCCGAGTTTTGCGGCCACCTGCGCCTGGGTGAGGCCCAGGTGCTGGCGGGCGTTGACGAGGCGTTCACCGAACTCGCTGCGATCGGACTTGGGGGGACGGCCCATGGCCATGCCTGGAGGATAGGCGAGGGTGGCGAGACTTACCGAAAAGCCTTGCATGCAATACAGTCTATTGCGTAAGTGCTCGGCATGTCAAAACCGCTGGCTTCCGGCTTGACGCCTCTTCTGCCTGTCGCGGTGGCACCACCCCTCCTCGACGAAGCGCGCATCGGCGGGTGCGGGTATCCCCATTTTCCGTGGAACGACTGGCAACGGTGGGCGGTGGCGTCGGGGCTGGCGCCGGATGTGGCGGGCCTGGGCGGGTTGGTGATCCGGGAGGCGTACAACCACGGGTGGCCGGAGCGCTTGTGTGCCTTGGCCGGCTGGCGTGACGACGGCCATGCGATGCTGGCCTTTGCATTGAAGTCTCCCGAGGTGGCGCGCCGGCAATGGGGGATCCTGCTGCGCACGGATGGTCTGCGCGGGGACATTCCTCCCGGGAGTACGGACTGGAGGTGGGAGTATCTCCGGCCCGATGCCGAGGCTCTCCGTGCCGAGTTGGAATCCCAACCCTGACTGCCATGGCCCGTCTGATCCCCGAATCCGAGATCGAGCAGGTGAAGCGCGAGACCGACCTGGTCGCACTGATCCAGAGCCGGGGCATCGAGCTGAAGAAGCACGGGACCAAGGACCTGATCGGGCGATGCCCTTTTCACACGGACGGGGAGACGCCAAACCTGATCGTGAGTCCGGAGAAGGGGTTGTGGCATTGCATGGCGTGCGGGAAGG
>CAZYJB010000751.1:0-2971 GCA_964647675.1 uncultured Verrucomicrobiota bacterium
GGGTCCGACACAGTGGGTGGCGTACCACATGGGCGGGAGGCCCGGCCAGTAATTGGGCCAGCCGTCCATGTCCTGCTGATGACTGGCCTGGAGGAACTGGATCTTGCCCAGCTTGCCGGTCTCGTAGAGTTCCTTGATGTAAAGAAACTCACGCGCGTACACGACCGTCTCCATCATCATGTACTTGAGCCCGGTCTTTTTCTGCAGTTCGACGATCTTCTTGCAGTCGGCGATCGACGTTGCCATCGGCACGGTGCAGGCCACGTGCTTGCCCGCTTTCAACGCCGCGATGGACATCCACGCGTGGTCGGGGATGGGGGAATTGATGTGCACCACCTCGACACCCGGGTCCTTGAGGAGGTCCTGAAACTCGGAATAGCGCTTCTCCACGCCAAAGGCGTCGCCGATCGCGTCCAGCTTCTTCTGCGAGCGCTGGCAGATGGCGTACATGTTGGCATTGGGATGCCGTTGGTAGATCGGGATGAACTCGGCCCCGAAGCCGAGGCCGACGATCGCGACGTTGAACTTGCGCTGGCTCATGTTGCTCGGAATGGCTCCGCGTCCATGGCCCTGAAGCAGGGCGCGACGGCGCCCGGCCCGGCGTGCTGGAACGGCGGATGAATGCGCGAGATCACACCGCGCGCTGCGAAGGGGTGTCAAACGGAATCATGGCGGGTGCTCAGGCCCGTCGTGCCGATGGAGTCCCCACGCCTCCGCCACCGCGTCGAGCAGGACCGTGATGCGCGCCTTGAGCGAGCGCCCCTGCCGGCGCAGAAACCAGGCGATGGCGGCGAGCGTGACGACCGGGATCCAGGCGCCCTTCCAGGTGACCTGGAAGAGTCCGATGATGACCAACTCCGCCGCCAGCACGCCCCAGAAGAGCGCCGAGCCGGCGAGGGTCCAATGGGCACGCAGCCGGCAGTGCAGCATCTGCCCCCGCTCGCGCGTGCGTTCCGCCACGGTGGTGAGCGTTAGTCGCGACCAGCGCGATCCGAACACCTCGAAGTCGTAGTCGTTCCAGCCGGTGTCGGCGCGGCAGGGCCAGCCGGCCTCCTCGAGGGCGTCCAGGATCTGTTCCGCCCATTCACGGCGCTCGCGTGGTTCGGCGGCATGGTACGAGCGCAGATCGAGGCGCGCCTCCGACTGATAACGCGCCTCGGATTCGAGCGATTCGGCGGCGGGTGCCTCGCGGAGATCGCTGAGTCGCGTGCGGACCTGCGCGAATCCGCGCGCGACCGGTTGGGCCAGGTGTAGGAATGCGAGCAGCGGGCGCGACCAGGCGCGGCGACGGGAAACCGGGATTTCGGTGCTGAAGGCCGCGATGACGGCACCGGCCGCCGGAACCGCCAGCGCGAGGAGCGCGATCGGGCGCAGCCAGGCGACGGGAAAGGCCAGCACCGCCAACGGCAGCACCACGAGAAGGTGGTAGGCCAGGCTGGTGAGCGCGGGCACGAGGGCGTCAGGGCCCGCGGTGTACAGCGTCTGAAAAAGTCCCGTGGCGAACAGTCCGCGGTGGATGGCCGACCGTTGCCACGGCAGCTCGGCACGCGCGGTCGTGCAGATGCGGCCGTTCCAGCGCGCTGCGCCGAGAAGATTGAACTGGGCCGGGTGCTTGGCATACAGCAGACCTTCGGCGGCGCCGTAGCCGGCCTGTTGCCGCAGGTAGGCGCGGACCGAGGTGCGGCGATGGTGCCAAACGAAGGCCGCGGGGGCGAAGCCGAGGCGCCAACCGCGGCGCTGCATGCGCCAGCACAGGTCGACATCGTCGCCGGCCTGACGGAAGACGGGGTCGAATCCGCCAATGGCATCCAGCGCCCACTTCCAGAAGGCCATGTTGCAGCCGGGCAGATGCTCCGCGATGCGGTCGTCGAGCAGGACGTGCGCCGGCGCGCCCGGCGCGAGATCGACCACCGCCGCGACCGGCGGGTCGTCCGGCGGCAGCAGGTTTGGGCCGCCCACGCCGACCACGGACGACTCGAGCAGCGTGGACACCAGATGGCGCAGCCAGTCGGGATCGGGACGACAATCGGAATCGGTGAACGCCACCAGCTCGCCCGTGGCGGCGCGGATGCCGAGATTGCGTGCGTGGGAGAGCCCCTCGTTGCGCGTCAGGCGCAGTGTGCGCACCTGCTGGTAAGTGGCGGTGATCTGGGGCGTGTCGTCGGTGGATCCGTCGTCGACCACGATGATCTCGTAGTTCGGATGCCGGAGTTCGAGCAGCGCGTCGAGGCAGGCACGCAGCGTCGAGCCCCCGTTGTAGGTGGCGACCACGACGGAGATCCGGGGCATCATCGGCGCCACGGGCTCGGGGGCTTGAAAGCGTCCGCGCACCGCCTCGAAGGCGGGCCGCGGGTCGCGCGCGGTGGAGGTGAGGCCCATGTGCCAGTCCTCGACCCGCTGGTCATTGCGGACCCAGTCGTCGGTGAAAGCGAAGACCACCGCGCCGGCCAGCCCGGCGTGGGCCGCGGTGTCGAGGGTCCAGGCGAGAATCTCGGCCTGGCGCGCGACGCCCTCGCGTCCGGCGTCGATGCCGCACTCGGAGAGCAGCAGGGGCTTGTCGGCGGCGAGGTGATGAAGGTGTTGCAGGTAGCCGGCCAGTGCGGGGCGCGAGTGGAGGAAGACGTTGAAGGAAACGAAGTCGATCTCGCGGGGCTGGAGGAACTCGGTGGGCGGAAAGTTCGCGTAGGTGCAGAGGCAGCCGGGATCCGCGTCATGGGCGGCGCGCGCGAGTTCGCCGAGGAAGTCCTCGACGCGACGTGCGCCGAACCAGCGGACGAGGTCGGGCTGGATTTCGTTCCCGAGCGTGACGCCGAGCAGCGCGCGGTGCGCGCCGAGCGCCTGGATCGAGGCGACCACCGCGGTGCGGATGCCCCGGCGGGAGGTGCGCGTCTCGAGGAAGCGGGTTTCCTGGCCCCAGGGAAGTCCGGCCAGCACGCGCAGGCCGCGTTCACCCGCGGCGTCCAGCAGCCAG
>CAZYJB010000752.1:0-2970 GCA_964647675.1 uncultured Verrucomicrobiota bacterium
ATTGGTTCGATGGCATCGTCACCCTCGACGTGCCGTCAACCAACCGCATCAATTCCCACTACCCGGCGTCCATTGTCGCTCCCTGGCATCGGGTCGGGGACAATGTGCTGTTCGTGGACGGACATGTGGACCAGCTGGCGCGACGGATCCTGTACCCCGCGACCGACACGGCGCGTCGGCGTTGGAACAACGATCACGAGCCGCACCGCGAGACCTGGCCCGACGCTCCGTGAGCCCCGCGCTCGTCGCGAGACGGAGCTCGCCCCTCCCCTCTATTCCCCCAGCCACAGATCGATGGGGCGCCTCACCTTGGGCCGGAACGGCAGCATCACCTTCTGTCCCGTGCGCGCGGAGGCATAAGCGGCGTTCAGGATCTCGAGCACGGCGCGGCCATCCTCGCCGGTCACCAAGGGTTGGGCGCCGTCGCGCACGCACTGAATGAAATGGCGCAATTCCTGCGGGTAGCCCTGGTTGAAGGCCTCCTCAAAGATCGTGAAGGTCCACCCCTGCGTGCCGCCCGCCTTCTCCATGGCGTACCCGTATCCCTTCTCGGAGTAGGTCAGCGCGGAATTGCCCTGGAACAGATCGGCGTAGATCACACCGCCCGTGCCGTAGACCTCGACGCGATCGTCCATGCCGCCGTGCTTGGCCCAGGAATTTTCGGCGATGCCCAGCGTGCCGTCCTCGAACTCCACGGTGCATACCGAGTTCTCCTCCGCCCGCGTGCGTCCCGCATGGATGAGCCCGGTCTGCATATGGGCATGCACCGACTTCACGCGCGGACGTCCCCCGAGCATCCAGCGGAACCAGGCGATGCCGTGGCAGCCCATGTCCATCAGCGCGCCGCCGCCGGAAAGGTTGATGTCGTAGAACCAGTCGCTGTGCGGACCGCTGTGTTTCTCGCACTGGCGCATCTGGTAGATGCGTCCGATGGCACCTTCGCTGGCGAGCTTGCGCACGCGCTCGTACTTGGGCGCGAAGCAGAGTTCCTCCGCGTACATGAGCTGGCGTCCCGCGCTCGCGCAGGCCGCGATCATTTCGTCGGCCTCCTCGAGCGTCATGGCGAGCGGCTTCTCGATGATGACATGCTTCCCCGCGCGCACCGCGGCGAGCACCGCGCGGTGGTGCAGGAAGTTCGGCAGGCAGATGTCGACCACCTCGCAGCCGCTTTCATGGATCGCGGCCTCGAGATCCGAGTACCAGCGCGCGATGTGATGCTTGCGGGCGAAGGCCTCGGCGCGCGCTGCATCGCGCGTGAACACGGCGACCACCTCGGCCTCGGGCACGAAACGGTGATAGGACTCGAGGTGGATGTCGGCAATGAACCCGGCTCCGAGAAGCGCAACCTTGGTCTTGGTCATGGGACGGCGTGAGGTGGGATGAGATCGCGTTGCTGGCGCGGATTACGCCACGACCGGTTGCGCATCAGCAAGCCGCACGCTCGACGGAAGCGGCGGCCGAGGCCAGTCAGGGCCCACGCCAAGGCGCCGAGCCGCGAAGGAGCAGGGGCGGCAATACGGGCAAGTGGATTCGGACTTGGAGATCCGTCACGAGGCGATCGCGGATTCCAATTGGGGCCCCTTCGTGCTCTTCGTGCCTTCGTGGTTCAAATCGGGCCTGCACAGCTGCCGCTGATCGTCTCGGCGACCGAGGGAGTTCTGGTTCACCACAAAGAGGAGAAGAACACGAAGAAAACCAACGCGGTCGGGTGGAACACCTCGCGGCTTGGCGTGATCCTCCCCCGACCAGGCCGGTCGAAGCCTCACCACGCGCTGCCGACGTCGATGTCCGCCGGCGCCGGTTCCCAGGGAAGCTGCACGCGGAAGGTCGCGCCGCGGCCCACCTCGCTCTCCGCCCGCACGCTCCCACCGTGCGCGAGCAGGATGTGCTTCACGATGGAAAGCCCGAGCCCGGTGCCGCCCTGCTCGCGCGAGCGCGCGGTGTCCACGCGGAAGAAACGTTCGAAGACGCGCTCCAGCGCCTCGGGCGGGATGCCGGGGCCGTCGTCCGAAACCGCGATCTCGAGCCGCTTCTCCGCTTCGCAGACGCGGGCGGACACCACCACCCGTCCTCCGGTGCGGCCGTACTTGAGTGCGTTGTCGACCAGATTGCCGACCACTTGTTGCAGGCGGTCGAAATCGGCGCGCAAGGGCAGTGGACCCGCGACCTCGTTGAGGCAGGTGATCTGGCGGGCCGCTGCGCGCGAGGCGTGGTCCTCCAGCACCCGCGCAACGAGGCGGTGCACATCGCCCCAATGGGGATTCATCGCGATGCGGCCCGATTCGAGCTGCGACACGGTGAGCAGGTCCTCGATCAGGAAGGTGAGGCGGTTGGAGTGCTTCTCGATGGTCTGCAGGAAGCGCAGCAACACCTCGGGATCGTTGCGCGCACCGTCGATGAGCGTCTCGATGTAGCCTTTGATGAGCGCAAGCGGCGTGCGCAGCTCGTGGCTCACGTTGGCCACGAACTCGCGGCGCGTTTCCTCCAGCTCGCGCAGCCGCGTCACGTCGTGAAAGACCAGGATGACGCCGCGTGCGCCCACGGCGCCGTGTTCGTAGGTCGTGGCATTGACGCTGAGCACACGCTGGGGCGAGCGGCCGACCTCAAGCTCCAGCCCGAGCGCCTGACCCTCGTTCCGCGCGCGCTCGGCGAGTTCCTCGAGTTCGTGCCGCCGCAGCACTTCGAGCAGCGAGCGGCCCCGGACCTCGCCCTGGATGCCGAACCACTCGCTCAACTGCCGGTTGACGAGGCGCACGAGCCGCCGCTCGTCGAGGAGCAGCAACCCCTCGACCATGCAGTTGAAGACCGCCATCCGGCCCGCCTGGTCGCGGTCCAACTCATCCCGCAGCCGCTGCTGTTCCGCGGCCGCCCGGGCCTCGAGACTCCGCGCTTCCGCCTCCACGCCCCGGCAGCGACCTCGCCACCAGAAGTGCACGCCCACGGCAGGCGCCCTGGCCAGCAGCGCCCAGA
>CAZYJB010000753.1:0-2965 GCA_964647675.1 uncultured Verrucomicrobiota bacterium
CGCATGTGCTGCCTTGCACCACGATCAGTCCCGCGGCGGTTTCCACGACCATCGCTGATTCTGGCCGTGAAATTGCCGTCAGCGTGCCCACGCTGCTGCACGATGCCGCGGCCGCGACTGTGACCGTGACCAGCCGGAATCCGGCGGTGGCGGTGCCTGCGGGCGCGGTCAACTGGGTGCTCACCCTGACCTTCGCGCCGGGAACGCCGGACACCCAGCGGGTGGCAGTCCGGCCCGTGGGCGTGGGAACCACCACCTTTGATGTGGTGTCCACCCCCGCCTCATGCGGTTGGCGGTTCGACCTCGGTGGAGGTGGTGGAAGTGCCCAAGGTGCTCCTCACCGACGACTTCCCCGGCACCACGATCGACGCCACCAAGTGGGTGCGTGACGACACCTCGTTCGACACCGGTGCGTTGACCGCGGAGTCGGGCGTCACCGTGGCCAACGGCGTGGTGAAATTCTCGGTGACCGCCGAGGTGTCGCTCTGGCCGGGCATCGCGCTGTTCACGACGCGCACGTTCAACCCGACGGCCAGCACGCCGGTGACGTTCGAGATCGATCGGACGCTCATCGAGTTCGTGCTTACGACGGGAACCGGCGCCGAGCAGCGCTCGGGCATCTGGGTGAAGGACGCGTCTGGCAACTTCGTGTTCCTCAATGAGTACATCGCCCATGACGGCCGCAACTACGGCTGGCGCTTCAACAAGCGCACCGGGCAGGACGACGACACGCCGACCAACGAGGGGCTCAACATCCCAGCCTTCGACGGAGGGACCTTCGACAACCGCGGGCTGCATCGCCTGAAGATGGTGGCCAATGGCACCAAAGTGGCGCTCTACGTCGATGATGTGTTCGGCGTGGACGTGCCGTTCCCGTTCTCGCAGGGCCTGACCTTCGGGTTCGGGACTTACGTGGACGAAACGGGGAATGTCGCCCTCGGCACCTTCGATAACGCGCGCATCCTCGGCGACAAGGACACGGTCTCCAAACTGAGCGCCACCGCCCAGGGCGGGAATCTGGTCGTGACCTGGACGGGCACCGGTACGCTGCAGTCGGCCTCCGCCCTCGGGTCGCCGACGACGTGGACCGATGTCACTCCGGCCCCGGCGGGCAATACCTACTCCACGCCGCTCAGCGACGCCGGGCGGTACTTCCGCATCCGGCAGTAGTCCGCACGCGGCGAATCCTCGCACGCCCCCGGTCCGGCCTTGTCCGGTCCGGGGGCGTTTTGCTGTCTCCCTTGGCGTGACCGTCTCCCCTCTGGTGTGAGAGGTGCAGGGAAGGTGGGGCGCCACGTCTCTGTGGCGCCGCGAGTGTGGTGAAAGGGTGAGGATGACCGTGAAGGGCGGCTCGGCAGGGACGCCTCGCCCACCTGCCGTGGGAGGTGAAAGTCCGTTCAGTCCGAGGCCCAGCATTCGCGAATCAGGTTCGGGGCCGCGGCCCCGATTCGTCGGACGGAGCCGACGAGCCACCGCTCTCCCCGTTTGCCTCCGCATGGCTTTGCTTTCCCATCAGACGTCGCCGTGCGACAACCGCGGGTCCCCACATGATCCCACGGTGCGCGACCTGGTTCCTGGACGGCGTGATGCGTTGGCGCCTCCTTCGTGTTCTCGAGTTGTGGCGCAGAGGCGAATGGGCGATCGCGGCGTGTCTGGTCGCGCTTCCTGCCGACCTGGCGCGTGCCGCGGAGCGCGGCCCGTTTCTCGAGCCTGCCACCGCGATCTTCGGCTCGGTCGTGGATGCGCGCGCGCAATCCGCTTCGGAAGGCGACGGACGGGCGAATCTGACGCCGCGAGGTTTGGTAGTTCGCGCCGGGCCGGGCCATTGGGCGGTGTTCGACGTCGATCTGCTGCGCTGGTCGGCAATGTGGGAAGGCGACGCCGTGACGCCGGTGTCGATGGCGCAAGGATCCTATGCCGCGGCAGTGGCCGGTCAGAAGGCGCCTGAAGGGCAGGATCTCCTGCCGGTGCCCCGCGGGAAGGTGGATTGGATCACCGCGACGGTGCCCGGATGGCACCACGGCGACGCGGTGACGTGGCGGGACAATCGACCACGCGCCGAGGATCCCGCGGAAGTTGGGCTGGGTCCAATGGACCGCGATCAAGGTCGTTTCCGCGCTTGGGGAACGGACGGCCGCGGACCATGGGTGGAGTACGAGGTCGCCGGATCGCTGGTGCGTGAGCGTTTGTTCGCCCTGGCTGTCGGTGCCGGAGCGGCGGTCTGGATTCGCGAGTTCGAGTGCGCTCCCTGCACGGTTGGAAGGCGCATCCTGGTGGGGGAATGCCTCGAGGGGAGTCCGACGGTGGAGATCCGATCGCGGTCTGGGGAGCAGGTGCCTCCCCAGGAGATGGGCGTGGTGACCGAAGGTTCGCGGCGGTTCATCCAACTTCCTCCCCACGCATCGCCCCGTGCCTTTCGGGTGTGGATGGGAGCCCCCGTCCATGTGGGCGCGTCCGCGCACGATCCCGCGGCGATGTCGATCGCGCGTGGTTCGCGTCGGTGGCCTGAAACGGTGTCCACGACGGTGGAGGCTGGGCGCGAGGGAGACTCCGGCGTGGTGGTGGATGGGGTGGGCCTTCCGGTGGAGAATCCGTGGGGCCGCCATGTGCGGTTGTCGGACCTCGCCTTCCGCGCGGACGGCCGGGCCGCGTTGGTGACCTTCGATGGCGACGTGTGGTGGGTCGACGGCCTGTCGGGCCAGGAGGGATCAGTGCGATGGCGCCGGTTTGCGACCGGCCTGCACGAGCCGCTGTCGCTGGTCATACGATCCAACCGGGTTGAGGTCTTCGACCGAAACGGCATCTGGCGATTGCATGATCTGGACGGCGACGACGAGTGTGACCGCTTCGAGCTCGTGAGCAACGCCTTCGCCCAGACGGCGGAGACCCGTGAGTATGCCAACTCGATGGAACTGGCGCCCGACGGCTCGTACCTCATTGCCAAAGGCGGACAGCAGGGCAGCAC
>CAZYJB010000754.1:0-2963 GCA_964647675.1 uncultured Verrucomicrobiota bacterium
CCAACGGGAATCCCTCGCTGACCCAGGCGCAGATCGAGCAGAAGCTGCGCGATTTCCTGGGAGTGTCCCACATCCTCTGGCTGGGTGACGGCATTGCAGGGGATGACACGGACGGGCACGTGGACGACCTCACGCGATTCGTGAACGCCACCACGGTCGTCACGGTGCTGGAGGAGGATCCGGCGGATGAGAACCACGCGCCGTTGAAGGAGAACCTCGAACGCCTGCGGACCATGAGGGACCAGGACGGGAACCCCCTCAAGGTCGTGACGCTGCCCATGCCGCGGCGCC
Source organism: uncultured Verrucomicrobiota bacterium (assembly GCA_964647675.1). Lineage (GTDB taxonomy): Bacteria > Verrucomicrobiota > Verrucomicrobiia > Limisphaerales > CAIMTB01 > CAIMTB01. The sequence goes on from CAZYJB010000754.1 coordinate 292, forward strand.
TCGAACACGAGGGCCAGCGCCTGCCCGCCAGCTACGCCAATTTCTACATCGCCACCGGCAAGGTGATCGTCCCGACCTACCGCGACCCGAACGACGAGCGCGCGATCAGGATCCTGCAGCGCGAGATGCCGGACCACCGGGTGGTCGGCGTTGATTCGATGGACCTGATCTGGGGGCTGGGCTCGTTCCACTGCATCTCCCAGCAGGAGCCGGCCTGATCCCGCTCCGATCGAGGGACCGATGGACGCTCCACGCCGTGGCCCACGCCGGATCCGGAATGTCCTGGGACTGATGTCCGGCACCAGCGTCGATGGGCTGGACCTCGTGCTGGTGGAGTTCCGCGGCGAGTCGCCGCGACTGATCGGACAACGATCCGTGGTTTATCCTGCGGCGTTGCGGGACCGGATTCTGCGGTGTGCGGCTGGAACTGCGACGGCCTGGGAACTCGCGCAATTGCACCATGATCTCGGGCGCTGGTACGCGCGACAGGCGGTGCGTTGCGCGCGGCTCCGGCGTTGGGACGTGGACCTGGTCGGGCTCCACGGGCAGACCGTGTTCCATCGACCGGCAGCCCGGTCGAGCGCGACGCTCCAACTGGGGGAACCGGCGCCGCTGGCCGCAGCCCTGGGCGTGCCGGTGGTGACGAATTTCAGGGCCATGGATCTGGCGGTTGGCGGGCAGGGCGCCCCATTGGCCACGTTGTTCCATGTGCGCGTCTTCGCGAGGCGCGGCGAGCATGTCTGTGTGCAGAACCTCGGCGGCATCGGGAATGTGACGTCGATCGATGGGCGACGGAGCGGGGGGCCGGAGGTGAAGTCCTTCGACACGGGGCCGGGCAACATGCTGCTGGATGCCGCGATGTCCGCCTGGAGTGGCGGACGCGAGACCATGGATCGAGGCGGGCGTTGTGCCGCGGCGGGACGACCCCACCTCGCGTTGGTGGAGCGATGGTTGAACGCCGATGCCTTCGTGTGCGCTCGACCGCCCAAGAGCACGGGGCGCGAGCGGTATGGGAAGGCCACGTTCGAGGTGTTCCAGGCGGAGATCGCACGGGCCGGTCTGGATCAGGCGGATGCCCTGGCCACGCTGACCGTGTTCACCGCCGCCACCGTGGCATCCAACTACCGTCGGCATCTTCCCGGACGACCGGACCGCGTCGTGCTTTGTGGGGGGGGCGCGCGAAACCCCTCGCTTCGTGGCGCGCTTCAGGCGGCCCTGGAGGCGAGGTTCGGCCTCGTTCCGCTGTCCACCAGCGACGACCTGGGCTGGCCAACCCAGGCGGTGGAGGGCGCGGCGTTCGCGCTGCTGGCGCGGGAACGCTGGCTGGAGCGCGCGGGCAATCTCGCGTCGACCACGGGCGCGCGCCGGCCCGTGTTGTGCGGACAGGTCACGATTCCCTGGCCTCGCGTGCCGCCTCGGCAGGGCTCTTGATATTGACCCAGGTGTGCACGTGCGGGGAGCCGCGGAAGTACCAGATCATGTTCGGGCTCTCGACCTGCCAGATGTCCCAGACGCCGTCGTTGCCGATGTCGTCCTCCTTGAAGAAGGCCAGGTGCAGATCGTCCAGCCCGTGGGCGGCGACCAGCTTCATCGCCTCGTCGGCGTCCTCCTTGCGGAACGGTGCGAGCAGGTCGGCGAGGACCTTCTGCACCAGCTCCCGCTGATCGCGCGAGAGGGCCGAGCAGGGGATTCCCTCCAACCCCGCCTTGCTGCCCTTCAGCCGCACCGTGCTGGTGCCGGATTCACGACGGGCCTTGGGCCGCAGCGCGACGTCACGCTGCTTGCCGTCGAGTGCCTGGAACACCTCGTTCGCGCGGCGCGCCTGATACCAGTACACGTTCTGCGGATGGTCCGCGGCCTCCTCGTCGGTGAGCGGCGAGTGCCCGTAAAAAATGGGACCGCCGAATGCGGCGCCTGCGACGGAATCGCCGTCGCAACGGCGCGTGACATGGCGTCCGCTCAGGACGAACTCGAACCCCCCCTGACCGGGTTCGCCGAACATCGCAATCGAGCAGGCGCCGAGACCGCGCTCACCGTTGTCGTGTTCGGTGGCCTTCAGGATTCGCTCCGCGTACTCCTCGCGGTGGAGGCGCAGGAAAAGGTCACGCACCAGCGCCTGTTGGTCCTTGTCGAGCACCTGGTCGATGCGCGGCGAGACGATGTGCCAGTTGTTGTCGACCTTGTGGCGCAGCGGATCGGTGAAAGGAAAGCAGAGGGCCTTGCGCTGCGGTTCGGTGAGGGATTGGAAGAGCGACGACGCCAGGGTTTCCGACCGCGAGGCCGAAGTCGGCGCGGCGGAGGCGTGGCCGACACCATGCCAGACCGCGGGCGCGGCGAGGGCTCCGACCGCGGCGGTGCGGAGGAACGAGCGGCGTGAAAGCGGTGCGCAATCGGGGCAGGCCGCAGGCCCCGGGTCAACGGTCGGGGAGATCATGGCGCGACGGTATCCATCCATTCGCGGAAGGCAATGCCCGAGCCGCGCTTCCATGTGCGCATGCAGGAGCACCGCCCTGTGCATGGCCCGGCATCTGCAGATCCGTTCTCCAGGAGATTCCGCCCCAACGAATCCATTGGCGCAGGGGAAGGGGTCCCGGCACACTGCGCGGCTCGTTATCCGAATGAGTGCCTCTCTGGATCATCCGACCGTCGTCCGGGATTTCACCGCATGAGTG
>CAZYJB010000755.1:0-2946 GCA_964647675.1 uncultured Verrucomicrobiota bacterium
AGGGCCGACAGGTCTTCCGCCCACCGACAGGGATGTCCCTTCAGGCCCCCCAACGCAAATGGCCCCGCGATCGCGAGACTTCGCCTTGGGCTGTCTCCTGGCCGGCCGTTGCCCGGCAGCCGCGTATGGGTGCTGGGTGCTGGGCATCAATCGGACCACCTGCCTTGCGGGATCGTGAACCGAATCGTTCACCCGAACCCGGTGGCGCCCCACCTTCACGGCCCGAAACCGACGTCGCGCAGGCGATACCACCGGGCCGGCGCGGCCACCTCGGGGATTCCCAACTCGATCACGACGATCTCGTTGGTCGAATCAGCACGACGCGGGAATCCCGGCAATCCCAACGGCTGGAACGGACCGGTCAGCGCCGTGGCGGATTCGATGGCGTATGAGCGCCCCACCATGGCGCGCCACCGGAGTCTCAAGGCTCCAGTCGCGATCCGGGCGGCAGCGACCGTCAGCGTACTCCGTCCATCGCGCGGGTCGGTGCCCGACCGCATTTCCTCCAGGTTGGAATAGCCGTCGCCGTCGGGATCCCCCGCTTCGCCATCGTCCCCAAGCGCCTTCACCGGGTTCAAGGCATGCGCCACTTCCCAACCATCCGGCAATCCGTCGTCGTCCGTGTCCGGATCCCGCGGACTCGTCCCCCACGTCACCTCCTCGTCCCTCCGCAAGCCGTCTGCATCCTCGTCATCGCCAGGCGAAGGTGCCATGCGCACGGTCACCGGGCGCAACACCGCGGCGTCGCCTGGCGCGGCAATCGTGAACGATGCCGCGATCGACGCGGTGTCCAACTCGAGGACCTGTTCGACACTGGGCGCATTCGTCGATGGCGCGATGACCACGGCCGCCACGTGCAGGAGGTCATCCGGTCCAGGCCAGCCCAATTCGGATCGCGGCACCGAAAGCACGATGAAATCCGCGTTCTGTTCGTCGATGTCCGGAGTCGATTCCGGCGATCGGTTGAACTGCCGCACGCGGGCACTGGGCACGGCTTCGAGCGCGACATTGAGCCTGAACAGTCCCTGACCCAGCGCGGGAACTCCGGCGTCTCGACCAAAGGCAGGCAAGGTGGCGTCCGCATACTCGTCTCCCAGCAGCGCGACCAGACAGGGCGTGAACTCCTCGAACCGCAAAGCAAGAGCGCTTACGGGATGTCGGCGCGGCGCAAGACCAACCCCCTCCAGGCCACTCACACCGCGCTTCGTCGAGGTCCCGATCCAGAGTGCAACAGTCTGCTCGGGCCAGAGCATCACGTCGCGGAGCCCGAAACGGACAAAGTCGCGGTCCACATTGACCTGCAGGCGTCCCGGATTGGACCACTCTCCCGGAACGGAGACGCGATCCTCACCCACCAGGTCGAAGCGTTCGCCGACCCGGTTGCCATCCGCGTTGGAATCGGATTCGTCCGGCTCTTCCCGCTCGTGCCACGCGGATTCGAGGATCGGTGCCGGCTGAATCTCGCGTCCGATGACGAACTGATCGAACACCCCACCATTCGTGTCGACGGCCTCGACCAGCATTCGGTCCTGGGAAGTCCTGACCCGGGTGGCGTGATGAATCGGCACGTGACGCAAACTTCCGCGTGCGCGCTGATAAACGCCGTAGGGAACGGCGCCCCCGCCGCCGGTGACGACGAAGTGGACGCCACCCACAGGCGGGAAGCGCTCCCAGTTATGGTCATGCCCGTTGAAGACGACATCCACCCCCAGGGAACCGAGCAACGGAACGAGCGCAGCCTGCATCTGCAGCACGTCTCTCAGGCCGTCGAGATTGAAGTCGTCGTAGGCGTGAGGACCCGAGGTCAAGGGCGGCTGGTGGAAGAAGACGACTTTCCACGGCTTCGAGGTGGTCGACAGGTCGTTGGTCAGCCAGTGGTACTGGGGATCCCGTGACCCATCCGCTCCGACGTCGCCAATCCGCGAGATTCCCCACCAAGGCACGAAGAGACACGCGACATGCACATCGCCGTGGTCGAACGAATAGAACAGTTCGGAGCCGGTCCGCGCATTGACCGGCTGCCAGAGCAGATCCCGGTAGGACAAATCGCCGCCGCTGATGTCGTGGTTTCCCAGGGTGAAATACCACGGGATCCTGCGCCTCTGGGCCTCGTAGACGCTGAGGCAGCGGAGGTCCGCTTTGCCCGCGGTGAACCCGGGATACACGATGTCGCCCGCATGCAGCACAAAGTCCGGCGCCTCTCGCTGCAACAGCGCGGCTACGGCGTACTGATGTTGCGATCCCGAACCCGAGTCCCCCAGCACCAGAAAGGTCGTGTCTCCGGTTTCGCGCAATGGCCGGAACTCCGCCATCGCCGACCGCACGATGCGGCCCCCTCCATAATCGACGGCGACCTGGTAGCGATAGCGTCCACCGGGCGTCAGTCCTGTCATGCGCAGGGCATGCACCGGGCCCGGCGCTGGGGAGGTGTGGAGCGCAGCGTCGCTGTCCTCCGCCGGAAGCCATTCCAGCCAGGTCCTCAGGCCGGCAGGCACTTCCCAGGCCACCACGGCACTGCGCGTGAGCACCTCCTCCACCGTGGGGCCGCGGAGAAAATCCCGTCGCAACTCGGGCCAGGCGTACAAGGTGGCGCTGCCCAACTGTGCGTCGGAAACCTGCAACGCGAGCACGTTGGTTCCCGCTCGCCAAGCGGCACGATGCGGCGTCAGGTCGAACACCTCGGACGCCGCGGGTGGATGCGACATCGGCACGTCGTCCCAGGCGGGCGGCGCCCCCTCGACGAAACCCCGACGCACCACTTCCACGCCATTCAGCCAGATCCGCAGGCCGTCCTCGTACTCGAGCCGCAGGAACATCGCGCCCGGTTCCTGCGGATCCTCGAGCACGAACTGACTGCGCAGGACGAGGCCCTTCACCGCGGCGCCAGCGGTCCACATCGGCAGCGAGGTGGCAGTCTGCGCGTAGCTGAAATGTCCCACGCTGAAA
>CAZYJB010000756.1:0-215 GCA_964647675.1 uncultured Verrucomicrobiota bacterium
GGAACACACCCAGCTCGCCGTGCAGCCGGGCCCGGGTCGAGTACGAGAGCGTTTCGTAGGCCACCTCCTGCGTCACGACGTGCTTGAAGATGAACGCCAGCTGCGGTTCGGGCCGCTCCTCCGCCGTCAATTCCAGTCGCTCGAACTCGCGCAGATCCGATCGCACGTCGGGCTCCGCCAGCGCGGGAAAGATGGCCGAAATCGTGCCCGGCTCG
>CAZYJB010000756.1:225-2941 GCA_964647675.1 uncultured Verrucomicrobiota bacterium
CGAAGACGCGGCCGATCACGCTCGCAACCTTGAGCGTCGGCTTGCGGCGCTCCGCCAGCCGATCCATGCGCCCGAGAATCAGGCTTTGCAGGCTCGAGGGCAGCTCCTGCCCCTCCCACGCGGCAGGGTCGTTCGGATTGAGCCCCTGGTCCCGCAGGTAGTTGATGATCTCCTCGAGATAAAAGGGGTTCCCCTGGGCGCGCCCGGCGATTGTCTGCACCACCTCCGCGTTCGGCTCCGCCCCGGCACCTCCCGCCAGTTGCGCCAGCTTGAGGCGGATCAGTTCGCGGGCCTCCTCAGGTCCCAACTCCCCGAGCCGTAACAGGGTGGCGTGCGGAAGCTGGCGCCAGCTGGCCGGCGCCTCCGCCCCTGACTCCGCGGGACGCCCCGAAAGCATCAACGACACCCGCAGGTGGGGCACGCCCATCGCGAGAACCTCGATCAGATCGCGCGACAGCGGATCCAGCCAGTGCGCGTCCTCGACGACGATGAGCAGCGGCGTGCGCTCCGCACGATGCCGCACACACTCGACCAGCAGACTTTCCAGGGACGCCTTGCGCAGCTTCGCATCGAGCGATCGCGTGGTGTCGTTTTCGGGGATGGCAAGATTCAGCACCGCTCCGAGGAGCGGGAGGCGCGGCAGAAGCGCCGCGTTCATTTCCAGCAACTGCGCCGCCACCACCGCCACTTGCGCGTCCGGCCGGGCATCGCGCGGCAGATAAAAAAAGGCGCGCCAAATGCCCCACCACGCCAGGTACGACGTGTTCATGCCGGTCGACTGCGCCTGGCCCCCGTACGCCTGAAAGCCACGCTGCCGCGCCACGTGCACGACATCCTCCAGCAGCCGCGATTTACCCATGCCCGCATCCGCCAGGATCTCGACCACCTGACCGCGTCCCGCGCGCGCCGCCTCGACCAGCGCGAGCAACTCCTCGCGCTCGCGCACCCGCCCCACCATCGGCAGGGCATAGGTCGGCTCGAGCAATTGCATGCCCTCATCCGCTTTGCGATCCATCAGCCGGAACACCGCCACCGGCTGCGCCTTGCCCTTCAACGTCAACGCCGGCACGGGCTCCCAGACGAATCCTTCGCCGCCCGACTCCCGCGTGCGCCCACTCACCAGGACCTGACCCGGCATGGCGTGCTCCATCAGGCGTGCCGAGAGGTTCACCTCGTCGCCCAGCACGCCGTACGTGCGGCGCGCGGACCCCCCATACGCCCCCGTTCGCAGGGTCCCCTGGCTGATGCCAATCTGCGGCATCGGATCGAATCCCAGGTTCGACGGAGGCAACCGCAACTCGAGTGCCGCCGCCAGCGCGCGTTCCGAGTCGTCCTCGTGCGCGATCGGTGCGCCAAAAGTGCAGTAGAGGTAACTGCCCTTGTCGCCCACCGAGACGTGATGGAGAAAGCCTTCGTACGACGACACCACGCGCTGAATCCAGCGCACGAACCCGTCGAGCTTCTCGCCCGCGGACGCATCGCGGTCGTAATCGATGCCGGTGAACTTGAGGAACACGGCCACCGCCGGACGCAGTTCCGTGAGGAATTCACCTCGCCCGGTGGCCAACCGCTCAAACACCGCCGGCAGCAGCCACGGGCGCACCACCTCGTCCGCCAGGTCGGGTGGATCCGGCCAGCCCTCCGGCCGCACGTCGCACCGCAGGCCTTTCACCACCGCATAACGGTCAGCCCCGCCCGCGCCGGTGTGCCAGGTTGCGAGGTTGAGATCCGCCCCGAGGCGCACCGCGGTCTCGGAAGTGATCACCACCTCGCCCTTGCGTGCTGCCGAAGCCGCCAGAGCCATCTCCGCCAGGGTGTTTCCAGCCAGGACATCGATGCGCTGGATGGACTCGTCCCCCACCGCGTAGCGTAGGACCCGGCCGGACGCAATCCCGACCATCAAGGAGAGGGTCACCGGCGCGCCGGTTCCCACGGAAACCACGGGCTGCGAAGCCATTGCCTCCTGCATCGCCAGACCGCTGGCCACTGCCCGCTCGCCGTCGTCGGCGTCGAACCAGCAGGTGATGGCATCCCCCGCGAAATGAATGATGCTGCCGCCGTAATCGTGGACGTCGTCCACCAGGGCGTCGTAGACGCGATTCAAATGCCCGGTCAACTCTTCAACCCCGCGCCTCGGACCCAGCGCCCGCGTCAGCGCCTCAGTGAGAGGGGTAAAACCGGAAATGTCCGCGAACAACGCCGCCCCGCGGGCCGCGGTCGCCAACTCACTGCCGGCGGCCATGGCCTGATGTCGATCCCGCGCAATATACGCCGTCCGCGACTCCACGAGGGGTCCTGGGACGCCTTCCGCCGCGAGTGATTCCAGCCCGCAAGCGCGACTGGCGTCCGTCCCACCCAGCGTGCCGAACCGATGGAAACCCCGGCGAGCCAATTTCTTCGCGGTTGCTGGTGGATCTCCATGCGAACATTGCATTGACCTAATTCTTGACGTCCCCCACCCCCTAGTGGTTCATCTTAGCAGTTCGAACATAGGTAAGCCTGCCCAAGCCTACGTGACGTTCGTGGCCAAAGCTTACTCTTACTCGGCGCCCTCATGCTCCCGCCGGCCCTCCAGCCGGCCGTTCTCTCTTGATCTTGTGAGATACCTCCTCCACTGCCTCCGGTACGTCCTGCTGGCCCTCCTCCTTGGCCCCTCGATCCACCGCGCCCTCGCCGTGGTGGACTCGGCGGAACGGGTAAAGGGATAGACATGCGC
>CAZYJB010000757.1:0-699 GCA_964647675.1 uncultured Verrucomicrobiota bacterium
GACTACGGCTGCGGCGGTGCGCCCTATGCCGCGCTCTTCAGCCGCTGCCGCTCATACGTGAAGGCGGATGTCGTGCCCGGACCGCAGGTTGACCGGGCCTTGGCGGCCGACGGCCTCACCAGCGAACCCGATGCGTCCTACGATTGGGTGTTCTCGACGCAGGTTCTCGAGCACGTGCCGCGGCCGGCGGCCTACCTGGACGAGTGCCGGCGCATCCTGCGGCCGGGCGGACGCGCGTTGCTCACCACGCACGGATTCTACCCGGAACACGGTTGTCCCTACGACTTCCAGCGATGGACCGCGGACGGCTTCGCACGGGCTTTGGAGGGAGCTGGCCTCGAGATTCTGGAATTGGGGAAGCTGACGACCGGCGTCCGCGCCAGTGTGCAGATGCTGCACCATTGCGTGTGGAACCTGCGCACCGCGAAGTCCGCGTCACTGCGCGGCGCGGGCCTGGCGGTGGTGCGCAAGGTGCATGCCGTCGTTGGAGTACCCTGCCTCAACGCCCTGGCGGACTGGTTTCCCGAGCAGGCGTGGGGAGGGCGGGAGGTGTCCACGGCGCTCTACATCGGCGTCGCGGCCCTCGTGCGCAAACCGGCGAGCGGAGCCGGATCGGCATGACGGGATTCCCGGCAGCTCCGGACGCACCGGCTCCGTCTCGCGGCCCACGGGCGTGGCTGACGCGGATGCGTTCGTCGG
>CAZYJB010000757.1:709-2935 GCA_964647675.1 uncultured Verrucomicrobiota bacterium
GCAAGCGGCTCGCGCCGTCGGACAGTGCGAACCTGCTGCCGCTGTTGATCCAGGCGCTCTCGAAGCCGGACTTTGGGATGCACTATGTCTTCCTGACCCTGGCGATGGTGGTGCCCATGATGGATTTCGGATTCTCGCTTTCGGTGGAACGCGGGTTGGCCTACGCGCTGGGCGGCGCCCGGTCGCTGGCCGGACAGGGGGTTGGAGACGAGTCGGGACGGGCCGAACCCAACCTGAAGTTGGTGGGTGAAGTGATGGTTGCGGCGCGTCAGCTCTACCGCTGGCTGTCCCTCGCGGCCTTCGTCCTCCTCCTGGTGGGCGGCAGCGCCGTCATCGGACTCAAGGTCCATGAAACCACGCACCCGGCCTGGACCTGGTGCGCGTGGTCGGTGCATCTCGTGGCGTTGAGCCTTGAGATCTATTCCGCGTACTGGGTGGCCGTCCTGCGCGGATTGAATCGCGTCACCGACGGGGCGCGCTGGCTGTCGCTGGGCTATGGCCTGAAGCTGGGGATCGCGTTGGCGCTGCTGCTGGCCGGGGCGGGACTCCTGGCGGTTCCGGCCGCGGGCCTTGTGGCGGGGGTGGTGATCCGGTGGGGCGCGGGACGCGAAGTGGCGCGGTGGCGGGCGGGGCGCGGATTGCCGGGCATCGGCGCGCTGGCCGCGGATCGGGAAGCGCTCGCCTCTGTCCTCCGCGCCCTCTGGCCGAACTCATGGCGGCTGGGCGTGCAAATCCTCGCGCTGTTCGCGAGTGCGCTCACGCTCATGACCCTCTGCGCCGAGCGGTTCGGCCTCGCTGTCGCAGGCGAGTTCGGACTTTCAGTTCACCTGATCAACGTCTCCCTGGGCATCGCGGCAGTGTGGACCTCGGTGAAGTGGCCGGTCATCGCGCAATACCGGATGCGGGGCGACCTCGCGTCGATACGCCGGGTGTTGCGTCCACGATACCTGCTGCAGGTTGCGACGTTCATCGCCCTGGCGGGGTCCGCGGCCTGGCTCGCGCCCGGACTGTTGAAATGGATCGGATCGGACAAGACGCTATTGCCAGCGCCCCTGCTGGCCTGGCTGGTGGTGGACGGACTCGGTCAGTTGCATTTCCAGATGTGGACGACGCTGATCTCGACCGACAACCGCATCCCGGCATTGTGGCCGTTGGTGATCACTCAGGCCGCGGGCCTCATTCTGGTGGCCGTCCTGGTGTTCGGTTTCGGGGCGGGACTCGAGGCCCTCGTGCTGACACCGCTCATCCTCGGCGCGCTCTTCAATTACTGGTGGTGGGTCCGGGCCGGCGTCCGCATGCTTGACACCACGTTCCTGGATTTCCTACGGCATGCCCCCCAATCCTCGCATGGACGAAGCTAGATCCGGAACCTCCCAGGCGGCGACCGCCGCGTGTCCCCTCTGCGGTCATTGCGTGCAGCAGTCGGTGGAAACGATCCGACTCGGCGACCTGGATCACGAATACCAGCGACAGCTCGGCGTTTCGGTGGTCGCTGAATTCCCCGCCGGTACGAGGGCCCTCGAGTTGGTGCGCTGCGCTCGGTGCGGGCTGGAGCACTACGTGGGCGGTGTGGCGGGTTCCGCGAATTTCTACGCCGCCATCGCGCGCAGCCAGCAGTACTACTCCACCACGCGCTGGGAATTCGCGGAGACTCTGCGGCGGCTGCCTTCGGATCCTGACCTCGTCGACATCGGATGCGGCGACGGTTGTTTCCTCGCGCAGGTGCCGGGAGCGCGCAAGCGCGGGCTCGAGTTGAATCCGGTGGCGGTGGAGAAGGCGCGTGCGCGCGGGTTGGACGTGCGCGAGGGCCTGCTGCCGGTGCTGCCGGAGGCGAGCGCGGACGTGCTGACCATGTTCCAGGTGCTCGAGCATGTGTCGCGTCCGGCAGAAGTCCTGCGTGACACCGCGCGCGTGCTGCGTCCCGGAGGACTGCTGGTGGTGGCTGTGCCGAACAACGACGCGTACATCGGGCGCGCGTTGCAGGACCCGCTCAATGCGCCGCCGCATCATCCGTTGCGCTGGCGCGCGCCGGCGTTGCGGCGAGTGCCCGAGGTCGCGCCGTACGAGCTCGAAGAACTGCTCCTGGAACCGCTGGCCGCGGAGCATCTCTACAGCTACCGGCGGACCCTTTTCGTCGACGCACTGGACCGCGTGTTGGGGCGGCGCGTTCCGCGGTATCGCGTGTCGGCGGGCAGGACGCTGCTGCGTCGCGTGGCGAACGTGTGG
>CAZYJB010000758.1:0-2922 GCA_964647675.1 uncultured Verrucomicrobiota bacterium
ACGCGCGCCCCGGCGCGACCCTCCACCCCACCACCCTCCAGCGCATGGTCCCGACCGCCCCCAGCTTCTCGCTGCGGCCGGGCGTGGCGCGGCTTCAGGTGGAGCTCGTGGGGGGCGCCAGTGCTGTCACGCGGGCCTTCGCCTCCGACCCGCTCAGGCTCCTCACCCCGGTTGCGCGCGGCTCGTGCGTCCATGCCTGCCTCAGCACCTTCGGCGGCGGGGTGGTGGCGGGGGATCACACGCGTCTCGACCTCACCCTCGCTCCCCACACCGCCGCGGTCGTGGGCACGCAGTCCTCCACCAAGATCTACCGCGATCCGCGGTCCCTCACGACCTCGCACACGTTCTCGGCCGCACTCGGCGAAGGCGCGGTGCTCGTCTCCGCACCCGACCCGGTCCAGCCGTTCGCCGAATCGCACTACGCGCAAACCCAGGTCTTCCATCTCGTCGGCACCGCGTCGCTCGCGATCGTGGACTGGCTGTCCGCCGGCCGCGTGGCACGCGGCGAACGCTGGGCCTTCCGTTCCTACCGCAGCCGCACCGAGGTGCACGTCGACGGTCGCCCCGTTCTCTTTGACCAGCTCGACCTGGATCCGTCCGCGGGTGGGCCCACCGGCGCCTATCGCACCTCCGGCTACGACTGCCTCGCCACGGTCGTCCTGCTCGGTCCCCACACCAAGGTGGCAGTGGATCGGGTGCGCGCGGACGTTCAGGCGCTGACCGTCGCTCCGCGCCAACCGCTCGTCGCCAGCGCCAGTCCCCTGCGGGATGGCCTCATGGTGCGCCTCGCCGCGGAGTCGCCGGCGCGCATCCAGGAGCGCCTCGTGCGCTGGCTCGACACCGTGGGTTCCGAATCCCCGGCCCATCCCTGGTCACGCCGCTGGTGATCGCGCCCGGAATCCCAACCCCTTCTACCCTCCACCGCACCCCGCCCCCGCCCCCCAATGCACCTTTCCCCCCGCGAACTCGACAAACTCACGCTCCACGCCGCCGGGTGCCTCGCCCAAAAACGCCTCGCGCGCGGCGTGCGCCTGAACCACCCCGAAACCGTCGCTCTTATCGCCACGCAACTGCTCGAGTTCATCCGCGACGGACGCTCGGTGGCGGAACTCATGGATCTCGGACGCCAATTCCTCGGACGCCGCCAGGTCCTGCCCGGCGTGGAATCGCTCATCGCCGAGGTGCAGGTGGAGGGAACCTTCCCCGACGGCACCAAGCTGGTCACCGTCCACCACCCGGTCTGCCGCGAGGACGGCGACCTCACGCTCGCGCTCTACGGTTCCTTTCTGCCGGTCCCGGACCTCGCCGTCTTCGGCCCGGCCGAGGGTGCGGTCGAGAACGTCGAACCGGGAGAGTACTTCGTGCCTGAGGGCGACCTCCTGCTCAACCCGGGTCGCGAGGCCATTCAACTCGCAGTCACCAACCTCGGCGACCGCCCGGTCCAGGTAGGCAGCCACTATCCGTTCATCGAGACCAACGCCGCCCTGCGCTTCGATCGCGCGCTCGCCTACGGGCGCCGCCTCGACATCCCCGCCGGCACCGCGGTGCGGTTCGAACCGGGCGAGACCAGGACCGTCGCGCTCGTGCTCATCGGTGGCCAGCGCGTGCAACAGGGCGGCAACGCGCTCGCCTCCGGCCCGATCAACGACGCCGGCCTCGCCGCCGCCCGGGAGGCCGTGCAACGCCGCAACTTCGCCCATCAACCGGCGGACCACTGAGTTCCTCCCGCGCCCCGCCCGACCCTTTCAGCATCACTCCAGTCCCTCGCCCACTTATGGCCCTGTCCATGAAACGACGGCACTACGCCGACATGTTCGGACCCACCACCGGCGACCGCGTGCGTCTCGGCGACACGTCGCTCATCCTGCAAATCGAGCGCGACCACGCGGTCTATGGCGATGAATGCAAATTCGGCGGCGGAAAGACCATCCGCGAAGGCATGGGCCAGGCCGCCGGTGTGGGCGCCGATCTCGCGCTCGACTGTGTCATCACCAACGCGGTCATCGTGGATCACACAGGCATCTACAAAGCCGACATCGGCATCAAGAACGGCCTCATCTCAGGCCTGGGCAAGGCCGGCAATCCCGATGTCATGGACGGCGTCACGCCCGGCATGATCGTCGGCGTGACCACCGAGGTCATCGCCGGCGAAGGCCTGATCGTCACCGCCGGCGCCCTCGACACGCACATCCATTTCATCTGTCCGCAGCAGGCCTTCGAGGCGGTCGCTGCCGGCATCACCACCATGATCGGCGGCGGCACCGGACCAGCCACCGGCACCTGCGCCACCACCTGCACGCCAAGCCCGTTCCACCTGCGCGCGATGCTGCAGGCGACCGACGCGTTGCCTCTCAACTTCGGCTTCACCGGCAAGGGCAACACCGCCCTGCCCCAGGGCCTGCCCGACCAGATCCGCGCAGGCGCGATCGGCCTCAAGCTGCACGAGGACTGGGGCACCAGCCCCGCGGCCATCGACTGCTGCCTGCGCGTGGCCGACGAACACGACGTCCAGGTCACCATCCATACCGACACGCTCAACGAGTCCGGGTTCGTCGAAGCCTCCCTCGCCGCCATCGGCGGGCGCACCATCCACACCTACCATTCCGAGGGCGCCGGCGGCGGGCACGCGCCCGACATCATCCGCGTCTGCGGTCAGCCCAACGTCCTGCCGTCCTCCACCAACCCCACGCGCCCTTACACGGTCAACACCATCGACGAGCATCTCGACATGCTCATGGTGTGCCATCACCTCGACCCCAGCCTCCCCGAAGATGTCGCCTTCGCCGAGAGCCGCATCCGCGGCGAGACCATCGCGGCCGAGGACATCCTCCACGACCTCGGCGCCATCTCGATGATGAGCAGCGACAGCCAGGCCATGGGCCGCGTCGGCGAGGTGATCACGCGCACCTGGCAGACCGCTGA
>CAZYJB010000759.1:0-2915 GCA_964647675.1 uncultured Verrucomicrobiota bacterium
GCGGACGAGAAGTGACTCCGGACACGGTGCGCTGCGGCGAGCGACGCGCCGGCGATCCGCGCCCGGTCGCGGATCAATTCGACGAGGCGTGCCGCGGCGGCAGCGGGTTGGGCCGGGTCGAAACACCACCCTGTGGTTCCCTCTTCGACGATCTCCGCGACGCCGCCAACGCGGGCTGCGAACACGGCGCGTGCGGCGGCTCCCGCCTCGAGCAGGACGGTGGGGAACGGGTCGAACTCGGAGGAAGGAACGACCAGGAGGTCGACTTCGGCGAGGAAGTCGGAAGGTTGTCGCACCCAGCCGCACCAGTTCAGGCGTGCCCACCATGGGCGGTGGGCGTAGCGCGCCTTCAGTTCGTTCATGAGCCGTTCGCCAGCCTCCTCCTGGGTGCCGCCGGCGAAGTGCCATTCCCAGCCGTCCGGTGCGAGGCGCGCCAGTTCGTCGATCATTTCGAACAGCACGCGCAGGCCCTTTCGTTCGGAGAAGACTCCAAGATATCCAAGGCGCAGGACCGGGCCGGCGGCACGGAGCGGGGGCACGGGCGGCATGGGAATGCCATTGTGAGCGACGCCCAGGCAGGCGCGCGGATAGCCGTGTTCGGCGCAGGCCTCCGCTACGGCGTGCGAGACGCAGAGGATTCGCGAGAGCAGGTGTCGTGCGCAGGTGCGCATCAGGCGCCGGCGCGAGCGCGAGATGTGTGGGGCCACCGGGTGGTCGTGCAGGAGACCGATCGACGGACGCCGCGTGAGCAAGGACGCGCTCGCCGTGAGTTCCCAGTCACGCGCGGTCCAGCCGTGGAGAATCTGGAACCCATGGGCACGCACGAGTCGTCGAACCGCCAGCGTTTGTCGCAGCAAGCCGCCGAGATGAAAGCGCTGATTGGGCGGCAGCGGCAGGGTGGGCGTCCCGGCGGGCAACAGCGCCTCGAGTTTCGGATTGGGGGCCATCGCGAGCGTGGCGTCGATGCCGGCCGAGTGCATGCCTTCGAGGAAATAGGCCAGCATGCGCTGCGCGCCCGCGCAGAACAGGGTCTCACCATGGATCAGAAGCACGCGGGGCGCGGCGGGATCCTTGGTTGCGGGGCGCGACATCAGGACGGGCGCGAGGCGGTGCGGGCGAGGGAGAATCAGCCGGCCGGCTTGCGGAACAGGTAGAGGAATCCGGAGGTGCCATGGCCGGCCGAATCATCGGGCACCTGTGCGAGGGATTCCGCGCCGGCGGAGCGCAGGGTTTCGAGCACCGTTTCCCGCGGTGTGTAGTAGACCTCGAACACGGTGGAACTGCCGTGCCGCCGACGGCGGTACCAGCGGTCGAGGCCGAAGGGGAGGCTGTCGACCAGGCGCTGACGAAGGCCCGCGAGGCCGGATCCCGCGGCTGGGGCGGACGGCAACTGGAATGCGATCCAGCCGCCCGGGCGGCAGACCCGCGCAAACTCCCGCAGGTAGCCGCGCGCAAACTCCCACGGCATGTGCTGGAGGCAGATGTGCGAGAAGCAGAGGTCGAAAGTGCCGCGCTCGAATACCGAGAGGTCGGGGCGCGGATTGAGGATGTATTCCAATCCCGGGCGTCCCTCAGCGATGCGCCGGGCCTGGATGATCATGGGCTCCGAAATGTCGAGCCCGGTGACGCGGTCTGCATGGCCGCTCCACGCGAGGCTGAGGCGCCCGACTCCGCACCCGAAGTCGAGCACGTGCTGGAAGCGGTCCGGCGCGCCGGACTGGCGGGCGATGAGTTCACGGAACCGCGAGACGTCCGACTCGCCGGTGGCGAGGAACTCCGGGAGATTCCAGCGTCCCCCGCGCTTATCGGGGCGGCTGACCACCGCCCAGAGCGGGTCCTCGTCCCCCAGGGTTTCCCAGACCTGCTTGAGCTTGAGGAAATGGGCATCCATGCGCGGAGGTCAGGAGGTGCCGCCAACGTTCCGGACGAAAATTGAGGGAGCCCTCAGACTGGGTTGAGTGAGGGACGCAGGCGGCGCGGTGGCGGCGGCGGATCATCGACCGGCGCCACCGCCGGCACCGGTTCTTCGGCCCGGCTGCGGATGCCACCATTGACCGCGATCGAGAGACCGAGCAGGCCGGTGAACGTGGCGAGGTCGAGGTCGAACTGGCCGTAGATGCCGATGTAGAAAATGATGCGCATCAGGAACGACGCGAGCAGGAACCGGTTGAGCGTCCTGAGCCGCGGGTCGCCGTACCGGTAGTTGCGGATCATGGCACGGCAGGCGGCGATGAGGAACCAGGTGAAGGCCAGCACGCCCCAGATCCCGAACGGGATGATCAGGGTCAGCAGGCCGTTGTGATAGTTGCCGGAGATGATGGTGTCCTCGTACGACGCGCGGATGAGGCCGCGGCGGAAGGCTTCCTGGGTCAGGTAGTAGTCGGTGCCGCTATAGGCGAAGCCCTTGCCGACGAGGAGATACTGGGGAACCTCGGGGATCACCGCCTTCCACATTTCGAAGCGCCAGTCGAGCGTGCCCTGCGCGTCATGTTTTGCGACGGGGTCGATGTCGACGGGCAGGATGCTGAGCGAGCGTTGAATGGCGAGCGGCAGCGAGCGCACGTTGGGCAGCACGAGGCCGAGCGTCAGGGCGCCGAGGGCGAGGGCAATGACCAGCACCTTCGTGCGGTGGAGGCCCTCAAGGATGAACAGGATGCCGATCAGCAGCGCCGTCAGCACGATGTAGGAACGGTAGCCGCCGAGCATGGTTCCGGCGAAAGCGGCCAGCGCGAGGATCAGCCGGTAGGGGCGCGTGAAGTCGAGGAGGCCCGAGATGCCATAGCGCAGGAGCAGGAAGTTGAGGACCGCCCAGGCCGCCCAGCAGACGCCGGTCAAGCGCACGAACGACCCGAAGTACTCGGAGGCCGCCTGGAGGATGGCGACGTCGGTGGAGAGGATGAGGAACAGGTATTCCC
>CAZYJB010000760.1:0-2909 GCA_964647675.1 uncultured Verrucomicrobiota bacterium
AGGTCCAGGCGTCCACCGGACCATAGCTCCAGCCGAAGATCAGAATCGCCACGCCCGCGATCGGCACCAGGCTGCGACGCAGGTTGTCGAGGAGCTTCCATCGCGAGAGTCCGCTCAACGGGTTCTCGACCCGCCGGACGTCCGGCCCGGGGAGGCGCGGCAGTAACCAGGTGGCGATCTGCCAGTCACCCCGGATCCAGCGATGCCGACGCTGGGAATCGGTGCTGTAACGGAAGGGGTGGTCTTCGAAAACCAGCACGTCACTCACCAGCGCCGACCGCGCATAGCTTCCCTCCAGCAGATCGTGGCTGAGGATCCGGTTCTCGGGAAACTTGCCGTCCACCGCCCGGCTGAACGCGTCGACATCGTAAATCCCTTTCCCGATGAACGAGCCTTCGTGGAAGACATCCTGGTACACATCCGATACGGCCCGCGTGTACGGATCCACACCGGGATCGCCAGCGAACAAAATGGAGAATCGCGACCGGCCCGCGCTGGGAAGGCTGATGGCGACGCGCGGCTGCAGGATGCCATACCCTTCGACCACCAGCCCTCGATCGGCATCGAACACCGGGCTGTTCAACGGATGGGCCATCGTGGCCGCCAATTGCCGGACCGCGTCGCGGGGCAGCTGGGTGTCCGTGTCGAGCGTCAGGACGTACTGGATGCGCGGCAGCGCCGCGGGATCACCCGCGATCCGCGAGAACGCCTCCTGACCGCGGCCGCGCAGGCAGGCATTCAGCGCCGCAAGCTTTCCGCGCTTCCGTTCGTAGCCCATCCAGGTCTGTTCGCTTTCATTCCACCGACGGGGTCGATGGAAGAGCAGGAAAACCGTCGACCGATCGCCCCGATGCCGCTCGTTCAGCGCCTCGATCCCGGCAACCGCCAGCTCCACGAGTTCAGCATCCCCAGGCTGATGCTCCGCCGGCGCATCGGGGAAGTCCGTGAGCAACGCGAAGAAAACCTGCCGATCGCGATTCGCCAGGTAACAGACCTCGAGGGATTCCAACAATCTCTCGATGCCCCGCGCACTGCTGAGCATCGTGGGGATCACCACCAGGGTGGCTTGTCCCACGGGGATCCCCTGTGAGAAATCGAGGCGTGGCAAGGGCGCCGGCTGCACCCTGAGCGTGGTCAGCCAGTTCACCAGCGTGGTCCCCAGTTGACTCGTGAAGATGACGAGCAACGGAAGGAGGCACGCGAAGGCCCAGACCGGCACCCCGCCCGCGAGAAGGACGACGTAGGGGTAAGTGCCGGCAAGCGTCACGGCGGCAATCGCGCCCACATAGATCCCCAAAGGATGCCGGCGCGCAAAGCGCGCGACCCGATCGGACCACGCCGGTTCGGCACGCACGGCGCGTTCCAACTCCTCCACGCCCTGCCCGACCAGATAATAGCCGACGTGCCCAAGCCTCTGATCCACGGCCCGCGCCTGCTCGCGACAGCGCGAGACGAGGCACCTTGCGATCTCTTCCTCGCTCAGTTTGCTGCGTCGCGCGACCCGCTCCAGGACATGCCGATAGCGATCCCGGGTGGCGAAGTCCATGGACGGGTAAACGCGCGCTGGATCCTCACGCAGCACCTGTTCGACGACACTCTGGGACTCGACGAACTCCCGCCAGTCGGTGGCATCCAGGAAGCGGAGGCTTCCGATCGAGTTCCCCACGGAAACCTGGGTCGCTGCCTGGGTCTGACTCTCGCCCTGCACCCACTGTTCCAGGCTGGTTCCCTGCTGGGTCAGCAGTTCCTCCAACCAGCCCACCACCAGTTTGAGGGACGTCGACTTCTCCTGCGTCCGACGCCGGAACTCGACCACGAACGCACGACTCATCTCCGGGCACGCCTGCGCCATCTCCCCCAGCACCACGATGACCTCCGCCGGCCGGGTCTCCGCCGCCTCGACCACCCGATCCGCCCAGGTATCGGCCCGATCTCGATCCGCACGGTCCGCGGTCACCTTGACCGCCACCCGGCGCAGATTCTCGATGAGCGCGAGACGGAGCATGATGGGAATGGCCCACAACTCCCCCAGCCGCAGCTTCGTCACCTCCTGGAAGCCCCGGACAAAGGAGGCGAGGTGCACGTCATCCAGGCGCCCGTCGGTGTGGGCGATCAGCTGATGCGCGAGCTCGTAGACTCGCGGATACCCGCGAAGCCGTCCGCGGACCAGGTGGGGCAGTTGCCGGCAGTACCCGCGCGGGAAATGGCGACGCGCCAGCCGGATCTGCTCCTGCATCAGATGCGCGTTGTCGATCAACCATTCGGCCGCCGGCGAGACGCGCCGCGACTGCTCCGCAATCACGGTTTCGGAATTGAACCGCCGAAGAATCGACTCGTTCTCCTCCAGCCGCGTGAGAAGCGGATTGGCCCCCCCTCGCCGACCAAGCACCTGCCTCGCCGCCAGCTCCCGCGCATGCGACTCGAGACCGTCGAGGTTCAGCAACTCACCGTGCATCGGCTCCGCATCGCCGGTCGCTCCTGTCTCGCCCCCCGGCGGTCGATCCAAGCGGTTGTCTGACGACGTCGCGGCTCGTCGTTTCCGCAGGCGGCTGAGAAGGGTGTGCATGGTCTTGGCGGCGGTGATCCGTGGTGCCGCGCCTCCCTGGCGCTCAATGCCACGTCTGCGGACAGGAACGCCCACCCACCGGCTTCCCCGCCGCGGGGAAACGGATGCATGAAAGGAACGGAACGGATCCCACTCGGTCGAATCCAGGACCTCAACGCATTCCGCGTGCCAAGTCGACGAACAGGAACAACACCGCTCCGTTCGCGCGCCATTGGCATGAACCTCCGGGAGGCTCCTCCGTTCATGCGCGCCCAACTGGGCGTTCTGCACGAGGGAGCCGTGCATTCTGCGGGACTCCGTCAGCCGTGCGGGCGCGAATGGAACCCTCCGTGGATCGCTCCGC
>CAZYJB010000761.1:0-2907 GCA_964647675.1 uncultured Verrucomicrobiota bacterium
GATGCCGCCCTGGACGAGCAGTTCGATCAGGGCGTTGAGATAGGCCTGAGCCATGTCGGGCCCGGTGAGCTCCGGCTCGGAGACGATCTCCAACAGGGGCACGCCGGCGCGGTTGAAATCCACCCCGCTCTCGCGTCCGAAATGCAGGTTCTTGGCCACGTCCTCTTCGAGGTGCGCGCGGGTGATGTGGAGACGCACGACGCGGCCCTCAAATTCGAAGTCGAGGTGACCCTTGATCGTGGAGGGCTTGTCGTACTGGGTGATCTGGTAGTTCTTCGCGACGTCCGGGTAGAAGTAGTTCTTCCGGTCGAACTTGGCGTGGTGCGGGATGGCGCAATCGAGCAGGAGCCCGGTCAGCACGGTGAGGCGAAGGGCCTCCTCGTTGGCCACGGGCAGGACGCCGGGCAGTCCGAGGCAGACCGGGCAGACGTTGGAATTGGGATCCGCGCCGAAGGTGTTGGCGCAACCGCACCACATCTTGGAACGAGTCTTGAGCTGGACGTGCGTTTCGAGGCCGATGACCGCTTCGTAATCCATGTGTCGCGCGGCGAGAATGCGGGAAGCCGGCGAGGGAGGGAATCGGGAAACGGGCGGGCAGGTATTCGGGGGGGCCGGTGGCGGATGGCGAGAGCGGCTCGGCCGGGACGCCTCGTTCCACCTGCGGTGAGAGGTGCCGGAAAGGTGGGGCGCCACGTCCCGGCGGCGCCGCGAGGTGGGGTGCGCATCGGAGGCCATGGAGTGTCGCCTGGCGCAACTTTAAGCCTGTCCGCTTGTTGAAGCCTGTGGCACGCTCCGCGCCCTGCAATGGCCCTACGCCCCGTCAAAGATCTGCTGACTGCGGCCGGCATCCCGGTGACCGGGACGCTGGAAGCTCAGGCACGTTCGTGGCGCACCTCCCGCGACAACGGGAACACCGAGACCTTCCTCGCATATTTAGGTCGTGAGGCGGGGTTTTCGGAGGATCAGACGTTGCAGAAACTGGCGCCGGTTCTCGGCTGGGACTACCTCGATCTGTCGCGCAACACGCCGAGTCCGGAGGCCCAGAAACGCGTCTCCACCAAGGTGGCGTTCCAGTACATCGTTTTCCCGACCAGCCTGCAGGACGGCACCCTGCAGCTCGCGGTGAGCGATCCCTTCGACGCGGCGATGATGAACGCCGTGCAGTATGAGGCCCAGTGCCCGGTCGCCTTCGGGCTCGCGCCGCGAATCGAAGTGGAGAAGGCGCTCAAGCGCTACTACGGCGTCGGCGCCGAGACGTTGGATGGAATGGCGGAGGACGAGCCGTTCGACCTGGATGTCACGGGCGACCGCGAGATTACGGAGGGCGACCAGGATGCCAGCGTCATCAAGTTCGTCAACCAGATCATCTGGGAGGCGTTCAAGGACCGCGCGACGGACATCCATTTCGAGCCGGCGGAGGACGAGCTTCGCATCCGCTACCGCATCGACGGCATCCTGCACCAGACGCCGATGCCGCCGCAGCTCAAGCGGTTTCAGGCCGCCATCATTTCGCGCATCAAAGTGATGAGCGGCATGAACATCTCGGAGAAGCGCCTGCCGCAGGACGGTCGCATCAACGTGCGCATCAAGGGCGAGGAACTCGACATCCGTGTCTCCACCGTGCCGACAGTGTGGGGCGAGAGCGTGTCGCTGCGTCTGCTCACGCGCGGCAAGATCTTCCTGACCCTCGAGAAACTGGGGTACGCGCCGCAGGACGAGGCTGCGCTGCGCGAGATGATCATCAAGCCGCACGGCATCGTCCTCGTCACGGGTCCCACCGGCTCCGGCAAGTCGACCTCGCTCTACGCGTTCCTCAGCACCATCAACTCGGTGCACAAACGCATCATCACGATCGAGGACCCGGTCGAGTACGAGCTCAAGGGCATCAACCAGATCGCCGTGCGCCCCGAGATCGGGCTGACCTTTGCCATGGGCCTGCGCCATATCCTGCGGCAGGACCCGAACGTGGTGATGGTCGGCGAGATTCGTGACCTCGAGACGGCCGAGATCGCCATCCGCGCCGCGCTGACCGGTCACCTCGTGTTCAGCACGCTGCACACGAACGACGCGCCCAGCGCGTTCACGCGCCTCATCGACATGGGCATCGAGCCGTTTCTCGTCGCGTCATCGGTCGAGGCCGTGCTCGCGCAACGTCTCGTGCGCACCATCTGCAAGCATTGCAAGACGGAGCAGAACGTGGATCCCGCTTACCTGCGCCGCATCGGATTCCCGGAGGAGGACATCGGCACGGCGCGCTTCTGGAAAGGGGCCGGCTGCCAGGAGTGCCGCGACCTCGGCTATCAGGGCCGTATGGGCATCTACGAATTGCTGGTGGTCACCGAGACCATCCGCCCACTCATCATGAACCGTTCGCCAGCCAGCACGCTCGCGGCGCGCGCCATCGATGCCGGCATGCGCACGCTGCGCGACGACGGCTGGACCAAGGTCAAGAACGGTCAGTCCACCATCGAGGAGGTCCTGCGCGTGACGCAGACCGAGGAACACCTCGCCGCGCTCATGGAAGACAGCCGCGGCTGACGCCGGTTTTCGCGACCGCCCGCCCCACGCCACGCCACGCCACGCCATGGCCAAAGCCCGACGACCCCAGCGCATCTACGGCACCAGTCTGCTGAGCGAGGACGCGACCACGTCACGCCTCTGGCTGTTCAGCGGTCCGGACATGAGGGTCGCCGCGGGGAAGGTCGAGTCGCCGGCGGATCGCGCGCTGCCCGCGCGGCTGGTGGGAAAGGGTTGGGGACAGCTTCTGCGACCGCGCGCCAACGTGCTCTGGTTGAGCGGGCGCCCGGTGTTCCTGCAGTTGGTGCTCCTGCCCACGGACGATCCCGCCGAAGTGCCGGGCATGGTCGAGTTGCAGCTCGAACGGCTGTCACCTCTGCCCGTCGGCCA
>CAZYJB010000762.1:0-2907 GCA_964647675.1 uncultured Verrucomicrobiota bacterium
GAGGTCACGAAGGACACGAAGAGGGGAGGTCGGATCAATTCCCTATCCCTCCCTAGGCTTCTTCCATCCTCGACGGTTTCCTACCTGAGGCACGCCTGCCCGCGGGTTGCTGAGGTCGGTCGCCCGCCGCTACGCTGGGCGCATGAAGTGCTTCGTCACCGGCGCGTCCGGCTTCGTGGGGGCGAACCTTGCGCACGTGCTGGTTGAGGCCGGGCATTCGGTGCGCGTGTTGCTCCGTCCGGGCAGCGACACGCGTGGCATCGCGGGACTCGAGGTCGAGCGCGTCGAGGGCGATCTCAACGATCGCGCGGCGCTGGCGCGCGGGCTGAAGGGCTGTGACTGGTGCTTCCATGTCGCGGCGAGCTATCACCTCTGGCTGCCGGATTACGCGCCCATGTACCGGTCGAACGTGGACGGCACGCGCGACGTGATCGAGACGGCGCACGCGGCCGGGTGCTCGCGCATCGTCTACACCAGCACGGTGGGTTGCATCGGACTGCCGCGCGCGGCGGCGGACGGAAGCCTGACACCGACGGACGAGGAAACGCCGGTGAGCGAGGCGCAGATGTCCAACCACTACAAGCGGTCCAAGTGGCGCGCGGAGGGGGTGGCCCGTGAGCTGGCGGCGCGCGGGGCGCCGGTGATCATCGTCAACCCGAGCACGCCGATCGGCCCGCGTGATGTGAAACCCACGCCAACCGGTCAGGTGATCGTGGATTTCCTCAATCGTGCGCTGCCGGCCTACATGCACACCGGACTCAACTACGTGCATGTGCGCGATGTCGCCTTGGGACACGTGCTGGCCGCGGAGAAGGGACGGGTCGGGGAGCGCTACATCCTGGGCAACGAATCCGGGAACTGGACGATGCGCGAGGCGCTGGGCGTGATGTCGGAGGCGACCGGCATTCCCGCGCCGCGCTGGCAGGTTCCCTACGGATTGGCCTGGTTCGGTGCGGCGATGAACGAGGCCGTCGCCGCCGTGACGCGGCGCCCGCCAAAGGCGCCAATGGGCGGCGTGCGCATGGCCAAGTACATGATGTTCTTCAGTTCTGCGAAAGCGGTGCGCGAACTGGGCCTGCCGCAGACCCCGCCGCGCCAGGCGATTGCGGACGCGATCGAGTGGTTTCGCGGGAATGGGTACGCAAGGGTGGCGCGGTAGGGCGGGGCGGTGGGGGTCGATGGACCTGATGGACTGATGGACTCGATGGACGGTGCCCGCGTACGTGGGCGCGACGGGGCTCTCGGAGCAAGGCTCCTGGTCAGGGTCGTCGCAACGACTCGACCGACTGGCGCACGGTCCAGTCGTGCTCGAGAAGCGCGGCGCGGGCGGCGTCCTCGCTGGCTCCCGTGAGATCGCGCACGATGCGGACGGCGCGGTCACGGAGTTTTACGTTCGACGCGTTGAGATCCACCATGAGGTTCCCCATGACCTTGCCGAGCCGCACCATCGCGAGCGTGGTGAAGATGTTGAGGATCTGCTTGGTGGCCGTGCCCGATTTCAAGCGCGTGGAGCCGGTCAGCAGTTCGGGTCCGAGATCGGGTGCGATCACGACGTCGGGGCGCGTCCCGGTTTGAAAACGCAGGTGGGGTTGGAAGGTGACCAGGATCGTGCGGGCGCAGACGCGCCGTGCCTCAGCCAGCGCGCCCCACAGAAAGGGGGTCCTCCCGCTGGCGGCGATGCCGACGACCACATCGCGCGCCGTGAGCTTCCGGTGCTTCAAGGCGCGCTGGCCGCCTTCGTAGTCGTCCTCCGCACCTTCGACGGCGCGGAACATGGCGGCTTCGCCACCCGCGAGAATGCCCTGCACCAGCTCCGGTGATGTGCGAAAGGTGGGCGGGCATTCGCTGGCATCGAGGACTCCGAGGCGTCCGCTGGTTCCGGCTCCCACGTAGAAGAGACGTCCTTGTGTTCCGAGCGCCGTGCCGATCAACCGTACCGCGCGCTCGATCTGCGGCGCCACGGTGAGGAGGGCGTCGGGCAGGCGGCGATCCTCGTCGATGAACAACCGCACGGCGTCACGCAGCGGCATCCGATCGAGGAACCTCGACGCGGGATGCCGCGCCTCAGTGGGGGAAGGCCGGGTTGCGGAAGGAATGAGGCGCCGCATCGCAGCGGTTGCGCCCGCCGGTGGCGAGGTGGTCTTGCGGAGGGCGATCCGGGATGGAGCATCTGCCGGTTGGAGCGCGAGGCGTGCGGCTCCTACGGCGCCCGAGCGGGTCAACGGTGTGACTTGTGCCCGGGGATATTTCTGGAGGAACACCGCGGTCACGCGCCGAGCAAAGGCGGGTTGGCGACGGAGCACCGAACCGGCGAGCACGACCTGGCAGGTCTGGCCTGGTGGACGCACGCCGAGGCGCTGCGCACAGGCGAGCGCGGCATGGGCGAGCGAATTGGCGGCAGTTGCCAGCACCGCGCGGCATATGCGGTCTCCGCGCCGGGCGAATCGAAAAATGAGAGGAGCCAACGCGGCGACATCGCGTTTGGAAGCCCTGCCGACCCACGGGATCAGGTCGTCGGGTGTCGCCATCCCGAGGAGTTTCAGGATGCCGCCTCCGGCGGGGGACCAGGTGCCTGTGCGGTCGTGCTCCTGAATCAACGCGCGCAGGGCGTTCAGGGCGATGTCATACCCGCTGCCCTGGTCGCCCAGAAGGTGCCCCCAGCCTCCGACTTTGAGTCCGGGACTGCGCGGGGAGACGCCGTAGCAGCACGAGCCCGTACCGCTGAGGACGAGGAGGCGATGGGATCGCGCCGAAGCGTCCGCGACAACGGCGTCCGGTGCGGCGGCAGCCAGCGCGGCCTCGAGATCGTGCGTGGCGTGGGCAGGAACGCCGGGCCAGATGAGGTCCGCTGCGGTGCGGATGCGCAGGCGGTCCGCTTCGGTGCGAGCGCCGGCCATGGCGATGCCC
>CAZYJB010000763.1:0-2899 GCA_964647675.1 uncultured Verrucomicrobiota bacterium
GCGCCGCCTGCACGGCGGCGGCTACGAAGGAAGCGTCGAGCCCCGTTGTGTCTGTTTACAAAAGTTCAGAACACCGTCATTCTCGCGCCTCATTCGACCGCTCTTGAATGGCTCGACCGCCAACGCTTCGAAGGAATGGGCCGTGTTCCTGAAGGAAGCACTCGCGAATCCTCGCGCGGTGGGGGCGGTTTTCCCCAGCTCGCCCGCCCTCGCACGGCGCATGGCCCGCATGACCGTGCTGGAGGACGTCGAGGATCTGGTGGTGGAACTCGGCGCCGGGACCGGCGCGGTGACCGAGGCGCTGCTGGCGCGCGGCGTGACGGCCCGCCAGTTGATCGCGATCGAACGTTCCCCCGCACTCGCCGACCTCCTCCGCGCGCGGTTTCCAGGCATCCGCGTGATCTGTGGCGACGCGGTCCATCTGCGGCGCCTGCTGCGGCGCCTGGGCACTGCCACCGCGCGGATCAACATTGTCTCCAGCCTCCCCCTGCGCTCGCTCCCACCCAAACAGGTCCACGCCATCCTGAAGGAAATCGCCGGCGTCCTCCAGTCCGGCGGGCGCTGGATCCAGTTCACCTACGCCCTCGTCGGCAAGGACGCGCCGCGCGGCTTCGAGCGGGAATCGTCGTCGCTGGTCTGGCGCAACCTGCCGCCCGCGCGGGTCGACGTTTTCTCCCGTGCGGTTCCCGCCTGATCTTCGAACGTGGCTGCTGGTCGTGCTGGCCGGAGTCGCGGCCCTGACCGTGCGTGGGCAGGAAGGCGTCGGAGTCGGGATCGTGATCTCCGAGTTCGCCGCTTCCAACGCGTCCGGGTTCCTGGACAGCGATCGGCATACGGTCGACTGGATCGAACTCCGGAACCCAGGCCCCAACGCAGTCTCGCTCGAAGGCTGGTTCCTGACCGATTCCCGCAGCGACCTCCGCAAGTGGCGCTTTCCCGCCTACTCGATCGGGGCCGGTGAATACGCCGTGGTATTCGCCTCGGGCAAGGACCGCACCAACCCCGCCGCCGCGCTGCACACGAACTTCAAGCTCGGCGCAGGGGGCGAGTTCCTCGCGCTGGTCCGCGACGACGGCGAAACGGTGGTGTCATCGTTCGCGCCGGAATACCCCGCGCAGTTCCCCGACGTCTCGTACGGCCTCGTGGAGATGCCGACGGGAACCGAGGCGCGATACTTCGTCCCCGCCACGCCGGGCACGTCCAACGGCGAAGGGAGCGGACCTCCCGCACTGCCACCCGAGCTTTCGTCCCGCGGCGGCACCTTTGTCGATCCCTTCGACGTCACGCTTCGCGCCACGCCCGATTCGGCGGTCATCCGCTACACGCTCGACGGGTCACTGCCTTCGACCAACTCGGCGGTGTACTCGGCGCCGATCCGTCTCGAAGGCACGCGCCTGCTGCGCGCGCGCGCATTCGTACCCGGACTCGCGCCGAGTCCGGTGGTGGGCGCCGCGTTCACGCGCCTCGGCGCGGCAGTTCGGAGCACGATTTCGGATCTGCCCCTCGTGGTGGTGAACCTCTTTTCGCGCCCGGTGGTCGAGTCCACGAAGAACCCGGTCTACGTCTCGGTCCGCGAGCCGGACCCGGCAACCGGCTTTGCCAGCCTTTCCCGCCCCGCCGTGCTTGAGTCGCGCGGCGGCATGGAAATCCGCGGCTCCAGCTCGGCCGGGTTCGAGAAGAAGTCGTACGCCCTCGAACTCCAGGACGAGGCCGGACTCGATCGTGCACAGCCGGTACTCGGGTTGCCGGAGGATTCGGACTGGGTGCTTTACGCGCCGTACACGGACAAGTCACTGATCCGCGACGTGCTGGCCTACGAACTGAGCCGGCGCATCGGCAGGTACGCACCGCGCACGCGGTTCGTCGAGTTGTACCTCAACCGCGGCAACACCGACCTCGAGCCGGGCGACTACCTCGGCGTGTATGTGTTGGTGGAAAAGCTGAAGATCTCGTCCGACCGCATCGACGTGGCGGGCATGGAGCCTGACGATCTCGCGCCGCCCGCGATTTCCGGCGGGTACCTGCTCAAGCGCGACCGCTTTGACGCCAACGACCAGGTGTTCACGACCTCGCGCGGCGTGGAACTCGGCATCGAAGATCCCAAGCGCACCCAGATCGGAGCCACCCAGCGCACGTGGATCCGGAGCTGGCTCGGGGAAATGGAGCGCTCGCTCTACGGCGCATCGTGGCGCGATCCCGTCTCCGGCTATCGCAAATATCTCGATCCCGGTTCGTTCATCGACCACCAGTTGCTGGTCGAATCCGCGAAGAACATCGACGGCTACCGACTCAGCACGTTCTGGCACAAGGACCGCGATGGCCGCCTCGCGATGGGCCCGATCTGGGACTACAACCTGACCTTCGGCAACGCCGATTACCTCAACGGCTGGCGCACCAACGGCTGGTATTGGCAGGACGTCGGTGACTCCGGCTACACGTGGCTGCGGCGGCTGTTCGACGATCCGGACTTTCGCCAGGATTACATCGATCGCTGGTTCGAGATCCGAGCGGGCCCGTTCGCGACGACGGAGCTGATGCGTGTCGTGGACGACCTCGCCGGCCAGGTGCAGCGCGCCCAGGCGCGGAACTTCACGCGCTGGCGCATCCTCGGTCGGTACGTCTGGCCGAACTGGTACATCGCGCCGACCTGGCAGGCGGAGATCACCTGGCTGAAGGGCTGGCTCGCCAATCGTGTGGCGTGGATGGATGCGCAGTACATCGCGCCACCCGCTGCAAGTCATGCGGGCGGACCGCTTACCGAACCTGTTTCGCTCTCCCTGCTGGCCAGGCGGGGGACGCTCTATTACTCGCTCGACGGCACCGATCCGAGGCAGCGCGGCGGGCAACTCTCCCCCTCCGCCAGCATTTACTCCGCGCCACTGGCCCTCGCCGGGAATGC
>CAZYJB010000764.1:0-2898 GCA_964647675.1 uncultured Verrucomicrobiota bacterium
CCCCCCGTTGCGCCGCCGCCGCCGCGCGGGTCAAGGACCTCACCTCCATCGCCGGCGCGCGCGACAACCAGCTCGTGGGCTACGGTCTCGTCACCGGCATCGCCGGTGACGGCGACAAGAACCCGGTCTACACGCTGCAGACGGTCGCCAATCTCCTCCAGCGCCACGGCATCACCGTCCCGCCCGCGACGCTCTCCTCGAAGAACGTCGCCGCCGTGATCATCACGGCCGACATTCCCGCTTTCAAGAAACCGGGCAGCCGCATCGACATCACCATCTCTTCGATGGGCGACGCCAAGACGCTCCAGGGCGGCGTGCTGCTGCAGACGCCGTTGCTCGGCGCCGACGGCAAGGTCTACGCCGTAGCCCAGGGCGCGCTCTCCATCGGCGGCGTCTACGGCGGTGCCGAGGGCGGCGGCGGCGCCACGGTGCAGAAGAATCATCCCACCACCGCGCAGATCATCGGCGGCGCACTCGTCGAACGCGAAATTCCCACCGAAATCGTCTCCGACCAGCACCTGGAACTTTTGTTGCGCGAGCCGGACTTCACCTCCGCCGCGCGCCTCGCGGCCTCGGTGAACGCGGCCTTCCCAGGCAGCGCGGTCGCGCAGGACTCCACCACGGTGCGTGTGCGGGTCCCCGAAGGCCACGAAGCGTCCCCGGTCGAGTTCATCGCGCGTATCGAATCGCTCGAGGTGAACGCCGATGCCCCGGCCCGCATTATCATCAACGAACGCACCGGCACCATCGTTGCGTCCTCCCGCATCGCGATCTCGAGCTGCGCCGTGTCCCACGGCAATCTCACCATCACCATCGCCTCCAATCTCGACGCCTCGCAACCAGGCCCGCTCAGCAACGGCCAGACGGTCGTCACGCCCAGCACCCAGACCGACGTCAAGGAGGACAAGTCCGCCCTCGTCGCGCTGCCCGAGATGCCGACCATCGAGAAGGTCGCCGCCTCGCTGAACTCCCTCGGCGTCACGCCGCGCGACATGATGGCCATCTTCCAGGCCATGAAGCAGGCCGGCGCCCTCCAGGCCGAACTCGTCCTCCGCTGAACCCGCCATGGATCCCGTCCAGCTCAGCCCCGGCGCCCTCGCTGCCATCCCGATGGAGCAGATGGCGAAGGATCCCAGCATCTCTGACGCCACCAAGGTCGAGGAGATGGCCCGCCAGTTCGAGGCGGTGCTGCTGCGCCAGATCCTCGCCTCCGCCCGCAAACCGGTGATCGACGACGAGGAGGGCGAGACCTCCAGTACGGACAAGCTTTACGACGACATGGTCAACCAGCAGTTCGCCGAGGCCATCAGCCGCTCCGGTGACTTCGGCCTCGCGCGTTCGCTTTCCACCGAACTGGTACGCCAGACCCAGGCCGCCGTGCGCTCCGCCTCCGGCCACGATCCGATCTCCGCCCCGCCTGCGACCGCCTCCCGGCCGGACGCCACGCTCCCCGACAGCCGCGGCGCCATCGACGCGCGCGCCGCCCTCACTTCGCTTTCCAACCTTCGCTAACGTCATCCGTCATGGACACCCTTCAGGAACTCATCGCCGCTCTTCGCGAGGAACTTCAGCAGTACGGGGAGATGCTCGCCCTGCTCGACCGCGAACAGGAGTTGGTCATGAACCGCGCCAGTACCGAGATCTTCGAGTCCATCTCCACGATCCAGGGCCAGTCGGTCCACATTCAGGAGGCACGCAACCACCGGGAGCGCTGCCGCAGCGCGCTGGCACACGATCTCAGCCGCGCCACGGACCTTCCCTTCTCCGAACTGATCCCGCTCCTGCCGGCCGACTACCAGCCGCTGGTGCAGGCCCTGGTGCGGGAGAACAATCAGTTGCTCACCCGCGTGCAGCAGCGCGCGCGTCAGAACCACCTGCTGCTCAGCCGCTCGGTCGATCTGATGCAGCGTTTCCTGTCCACGCTCTTCCCGTCACGCGACCCGCAGGTCTACGACGACCGCGGCACGCGCCCGGGCTGGGCGCCACCCCTGCAGCCCCTCTACGAGGCGGTCGGTTAAGGACCCCGTCATGCTAGGCCTCTTCGGCACTCTCAATCTCGCGACGCGCTCGCTGTCCACGCAACGGCAGGGCACGGAAATCGCGGGCCATAACCTCGCCAACGTCAACAACCCGGCGTATGCGCGGCAGCGCCTGCAACTGGTCACCGGCGTCACGGTCCCCGACGCACTCGGCCCGCAGGGCACCGGCGTGGAGGGCTCGTCGATCCAGCAGCTCCGGAACGCGCTCCTCGACCGCCAGATCCTCGGCGAGTCGTCCGTGATCGGTTCGCTCGAATCGCAGCAGCGCTCGTTGCAATACGCGCAGACTAACCTCGGCCAGCTCATCGACCGCCAGACCTCGGGATCCGAAGGCGCGGCCGCCGCCGGCGGTGTCGGTGGACAACACGGCCTCGCGGAAGAGCTCTCCAGTCTGTTCAACGCGTTCCAGAGCCTCTCCACCAACCCCACGTCAACGGCCGAACGTCAGGTGCTCCTGCTCAAGGCCCAGACGGTCGCCACCCAGTTCAACCAGGTCTCCAGCCGCCTCGGCGAACTCAACTCGCTGCTCAACGAGTCCATGGGCGTCGATATCGAATCGGCCAACCGCATGATCTCCGAGGTCGCCCAGCTCAACGAACAGATCACGTCGATCGAGGTCGGCGGCGCGGTGGCCAATGACCTGCGCGACATCCGCCAGCAGCGCCTCGAGGAACTCGGCAAGATCGTCAAGATCGACACCTCCGCCTCCGACTCCGGGGCCATCGACATCGCCATCGACGGGGTGGCCATGACCCGCGGCCGCAATGTCCTCGAACAGCTCGAGGTCTACGATCCGGGCACCGGGCAGCTCGCCGTCCGCGCCAAGGGCTCGGGCACGCCGCTCACGCTCACCGGAGGC
>CAZYJB010000765.1:0-2897 GCA_964647675.1 uncultured Verrucomicrobiota bacterium
CCGCGCGCGCGACCGGCGCCACGGGTGCGAGGTCCACCGCGGACCAATCGCCATCCCCGGCCGCAGCCGTGGGATCCGGATACGCGGCCCGCACGACCCGCGCCACACCCACCACTTCACGCGCCTCGCCGCTGTGATAGTAGAAGACACGGTCGCCCTCCCGCATGCCGCGAAGATGATTGCGGGCCTGGTAGTTTCGCACCCCGGTCCACGCGGTTTGCCCGTCGGAAACGAAGGCGGACCATGCGTAGGAGTCGGGTTCCTGTTTCACCAGCCAGTAGGCCGGTTGCTCGTTTGCTATGCTGGCCATGCTGAAATGACGGGATCCCGGGCGGCCCCCCGCCGTCTTGGCGATTCCTTCGCCGCACCGCGCCCGGTATCCTGTGCCCGTGGACCTTGCCGCGAACCTCGCGAAAATCCAGACTCGGATCCGGAGCGCCTGTGAGCGCTCGGGGCGGGACCCGTCGACGGTGGAACTGATGGCAGTGAGCAAGCATCATCCGCCGGAGGCGGTGGCGGAACTCGCCCGGCTGGGCGTGCGATTGTTCGGGGAGAACCGGGTGCAGGAGGCGCGGGCCAAGATTCCCCAGTGCCCTGGCCACCTGCGCTGGCACCTCATCGGTCATCTCCAATCGAACAAGGCGAAGGACGCCGTGCAGTGGTTCGAAATGGTGCAGAGCGTCGACAGCCTGGCGCTTGCGCAGGAACTCCAGAAGCGCGCCGACGCCGCGTCACGGACGCTGCCGGTGCTCATCGAGGTGAATGTGGCCGGCGAATCGACCAAGTTCGGGTACCGCCCGGAAGCCCTCGTCCACGAGATCGCCGCCGTGAACGCGCTGTCTCGGCTCGAGATCCACGGACTGATGTGCATGGCGCCTTACTCGATTCAGCCCGAGACCGTGCGTCCGGTCTTCCGGCGCTGCCGCGAGCTGGCGCGCCGCTGTGAGGACGCCCTCGGCGCGCCGCTGACCACGCTGAGCATGGGCATGAGCGGCGACTTCGAGGTCGCCATCGAAGAAGGCTCCACGCTCGTGCGCGTCGGCACCGCGCTTTTCGGCGTGCGACGCTCCGCCGCGCGGCATGCGTCCGCCGATTCCGCCAGCGAGCCGGCCTGACCGGTGGTGGTCCCCGCCTGCGCGCGTCCGATGCGCGGGACCACCGACCGCGCCGGCCGGTTTTCGATCCAAAGCCTTTCCGGGATTCCCTCGCGGGAGGCAATCGCTACTCTCCCGGGGCATGCACCGCATTTCCTGCCTGGCCGCCGCGTGGACGGCCCTGATTCTGCCTGACGTGGGTGCTTCGACTGTGCCCCTCGAGTGGCCGCAGTTCCGCGGTCCCGCAGGCGACGGTATCGCCCACGGATCCAAGCCGCCCTTGGAATGGTCGGACACCAGGAACGTGCGGTGGACCACGCCCATCCCTGGGAAGGGTTGGGCCTCTCCCGTGATCGGCGAAGGTCGCATCTGGATCGCCACGGCCACCGAGGATGGGCGCGAGCTTTCCGTGCTTACCCTTGACGCGGCGTCGGGTGCGGTTCAACGCACCCAGAAACTCTTTGAGGTCGCGGCACCGCAGTTCTGCCACAAGTTCAACAGCTACGCGTCCCCCACCCCGGCGCTCGAGCCTGGACGCGTTTACGTGACCTTCGGTGCACCCGGCACCGCGGCGCTCGACACGTCGACAGGCAAGGTCCTCTGGGAACGTCGCGACTTCGAATGCAACCACTATCGCGGCGCCGGATCCTCGCCCATCCTGCACGGCCGCCTGCTGCTGATGAATTTCGACGGCAGCGACCACCAGTACCTTGTCGCGCTGGACAAGGAGACCGGGAAGACCGTCTGGCGTGTCAATCGTTCCGTCGACTTCATGGATCTCGGGGCAGACGGCAAGGCCATGGCCGAGGGTGATTTTCGCAAGGCTTTCAGCACGCCCCACGTCGCGCTCATCGACGGCGTGGCGACACTCTTGAGCCAGGGTGCGAAGGCCTTCTACGCCTACCTTCCCGAAACGGGAGCCGAACTCTGGCGCGTGGAGGAACGCCAGAACCACTCGGCCAGCACGCGCCCCGTATACGGGCACGGGCTCGTCTTCGTGCCCACGGGCTTCTCCCAGGGTCAGTTGCTGGCGATCCGTCCCGGTGGGAAGGGCGAAGCCCTCGACGCCAACGCCGGGTCCGCGCCGTCAGCCAAGCTCCAGATCGCGTGGCGCGCCAAGCGATCCGTTCCCAAAAAGCCGTCACTGATCCTCCACGGCGACCTGCTCTTCGGGATCGAGGACGGGGGTGTGGCCACCTGTTGGGACGCGCGCTCCGGCGAGGTCGTCTGGAACGAACGCATCGGCGGGAACCACTCGGCCTCCCCATTGCTGGCCGACGGGCGCCTCTACTTTTTCTCGGAGGAAGGCAAGTGCGCGGTCGTCGCCGCGGCCCGCGAATTCAGGCGGCTCGCCGAGAACTCGCTGGGCGACGGCTTCATGGCCTCGCCCGCGGTCACGGGCAAGGCGCTCGTGCTGCGTTCTCGGACGCACCTGTACCGGATCGAAGAGTGAGGTCGCTCCCGCTCCCTGCGAGTGCCTCTCCCTTCCGCAACCTGATCCCTCCAAAGGAGACCACCCGCGAAGCGTAAGCCTCGCGGGTGGTGCCTGGTCAGGTTCGTCGGGGGGACGCCTCGATCAGGTCAGGACGGCTGCGGCGGCGTGTCCCCGGAGTCCCGCGGTTCGCCACCTGACCCCTCATCGGATCCACCCCACGACTCGGGCTGGTCGGACCGGGGCTCAACCGGGCCGCGGTCGTCGCTGCGCGCACCCGCATCCATCGGGCGCTCGCCTTCTGGCGCGCCCGCGGAGCCCGCACGGCCGGGTTGATCAGCGCCTGGGCCGGGATAGCCACCCGAATCACC
>CAZYJB010000766.1:0-2896 GCA_964647675.1 uncultured Verrucomicrobiota bacterium
GCTGCGACGTCGACAAGCCGCGCAACCTCGCCAAGAGCGTCACGGTGGAGTAAGGGCAGGGGCGCCATGAGCGCCGCCGAGGAAGCCGAGAAGGAGGAGCAGTTCTATCGCGACACCGAGAGTGTCGCGTTCGTGAAGCTGGACGACCGGCAACTGGCTTTGCTCGAGCCCCTCGGCCGGCGTCGGGTGGTCCGGCAGGGCGAGGTGATCTTCACCGCCGGGCAGCGCGATCTGGGGATGACGGTCATCCTGAGCGGCGCCATCGACGTCTACGAACTGCGCGACGGCCTGGAGCTCAACCTCGCCATCGCCGGTCCGCGCCAGTTCGTGGGGGACATCGCCATGTTGAACGGGACTGCGGCGCTGGCGAATGCCCGCGGCATGGCGCCGGAGTCCGAGGTCCTGGAGATTGCGGCGACGGAACTCCGTCGCGCCCTGGCTGAATTGCCCGGCGTGGGGGAGCCGATCGTCAACGCCTTCATCATGCGCCGCGAGCGCCTGCGGCGGTATCGCGAGTTCGCCGGGCTGCGGCTGGTGGCGGTCGACGGCTCGCGCGAGGGGCACCTTCTGCACGACTTCCTCGACAAGAATCACTATCCGCATCGGTACCTCCTCAGTGATGCCGAGGAAGGACGCGAAGTGTGCGCGCGGTATCACCTGTCGGCACCCACGGACCTGCCCGCACTGGTCACTGGTACGGGCGAGGTGCTGCGGCGTCCGAGCCTCCGGCAGGTCGCCCAGGTGGCGGGGCTGATGCGCCCGTTGGTCACGGCGGGAGAAACGGAGATCCACTGCGATCTCGTCATCGTGGGGGCCGGTCCCGCAGGCCTCGCCGCCGCCGTGTGCGCGGCGTCCGAAGGCCTGAAGACGGTGGTGCTGGAAAGCTATGCGCCGGGTGGCCAGGCGGCGAAGTCCTCGCTGATCGAGAATTTTTTCGGGTTCCCGACCGGTATCAGCGGTGGAGATCTCACACACCGGGCCCAGCTCCAGGCCTTCCGGTTCGGCGCCCGGTTCTCGACGCCTTCCAAGGCGCTGAGTTTGGAAATCCGCGAGGCCGAACACCGCGCGGTGCTGCGCATGGATTGTTGTGGTGCGTTGTTGCACGCGAAATGCCTGATCATTGCCACGGGGGCCGACTACCGCCGCATCGAGGCCGAGGGGCGCGAACAATTCGAAGGCCTGGGCGTGTATTACGCTGCGACCGCGATGGAGGCGCAGTTCTGCCGCGATGCCACGGTGGTGGTGGTCGGCGCTGGCAACTCGGCCGGACAGGCGGCGATGTTTCTGGCCGAGTCGGCGGCGCGCGTGCTGCTGGTGGTCCGCGGCTCCACCCTGGCAAAGAGCATGTCGAGCTACCTCTCGCGTCGGGTGGAGACCCACGCGAAAATCGAGATCCACTTTCACACCGAGGTCCGTCGCATGACGGGGAACGGCCGGTTGGAGTCGGTGGAGTTGGAGAACACCCGGACGGGAGAACGGCACCGAGTCGGGACGCCGGCGGTGTTTTCCATGATTGGCGCGAAGCCCTGTACTCAATGGCTGCCGCCGGAGATCGAATGCGATGAACGGGGCTTCATCAAGACCGGGCATGCCGTGGCAGGCGCCCCGGCGTGGCAACGCGCCCCGCGGCCGCCCGGGAACCTCGAGACCAGTCGCCCGGGAATCTTCGCCGCAGGGGATGTGCGCGCGGGTTCCGTGAAACGCTGCGCCGCGGCAGTGGGCGAAGGCGGCATGGCCGTGGAGGGTGTCCATGACGCCCTGGGCACCTACTCCTGACCATGACCTGGGTCAGCGTGAGGAGGTGCGCCGGCGACGCGGATCCGCGCTCGGTCCCGTGACGGCCGGAGACGCGAAGCGCAGGCCTGGGTCGGGGCAGGGCGAGATCACTCGGCGAGGTCGGTCTCCGGCTTTTCGAGATCGAGATCCTTGATCCAGATGTTGCGATAGCGCACGTCATGACCCTCGGCCTGGAGCTTGAGGCCGCCGGGAGTGTCGGTGATTCCCTTGCCCCCATCGTTGCCGCCATCAACGCCGGAGCGCGGGCCACCCCAGACCTGGTTGATGGGCTGGTTGGTGTGAACCTTCTGGCCGTTGAAATAGAGCGTCACGAGCGCCTTCTCCACGCGCCTCCCGTCCTTGAACCGCGCCGCGCGGAAGATGAGGTCGTAGGAGTTCCATTTCCCGACGCCGCGATAGGCGTGATAGGGCGAGGGGGTCTCGTTGATCACCGCAGCCATGCCGTGGCTCGTCTTGTCGCCGTCGAGCACTTGGATCTCGTAGCGGTTCTGCAGATACACACCGCTGTTGCCTCCAGGCTGCGTGATGAGGAACTCGAGGTGCAGGCGGAAGTCACGGTATGCCTTCTTGGTGACCAGGTCCGCCGCGCCGTACTTCCCGCCCGCTGCCGCAGGATCGTCGGTCTGCATGACGGTGCCCGGGTCGACGGGATCGGGAACGATCTTCCATTTCACGGGCAGTGAGGAGGCGAAGCCGGGGCCCTGCCAGTAGGTCCATTTGGCGTCCAGCATTTCCCGGGAACCATCGAAGATCACCTCGGCGCCGGGGACCGGACGTGCGCCGACGTCGCGCGACGCGACGGAAGCCGCAAGGGAGGTGGAAACGAGCAGGCCGGCCAAACAGGCCACGACGGAGCGGACGGGAAGTTGCATGCCAGCGAAGCTGCTCGGAAGCGCGGGAAAACGCAGCCGGAATCCGGTCCGCAGCACAAGACCCTGGCGGTGGCGGCGGACCGCCTGTTCAAGGGCGCACGCCCGAGGCGAGCACCGTCTCGAAATGGGGCGGCTGCTCCTCGCGCGCCACGTCGCAGAGTTCGATGTCGCGGAAGCCCGCCTCCTCGAGCCAGCGCGTGAGAGCGCTCTCGGTGAAGCCCAGCCAG
>CAZYJB010000767.1:0-2892 GCA_964647675.1 uncultured Verrucomicrobiota bacterium
ACGCGACTGGGGTCGCGCCGTACAGGAGAGCGTGCGCGAGCATGGCTCTCGTTTCGAGCAACTCACCTACCTGGCGGGCGAGATCCGTTGGGTGTAGGGGATTGGGGTTCCCGAACGCGTTGCTCCCGACTTCGAGGTGCTCCGTCGATTGCCGCGTCGGCCGGGCATCGCCTTGCGCGTGAGCGCGCTCGACGGTCTGTTCGCGCGACCTGTTGGGGATTGCGTGGTACCGGCTGCCGGTCGCGGGCGACCGCTTCAACTGGCGCTGGACCACTCTCGCATCGGTGATGCGGGGCGAGGCGCCGGTCGCCGAACTCGGTGCGGAATCCCGCACGAACTTGAATGGCGCGCTGGATCTCGTCGTCCGTAACCGCGGCACCGACACTTTTCACGGTCCCATCGCCCTCCATGCACGCTGGAACGCCGAACTCACACGCCTCCTCGCGGCCGACGCCATCCACGGTTTCCAGCTCCATCGGGAGCACCCCGGTGCCATCCGCATGGAAAGTTCGAGTTGCCGCTTGCCTCCCGGGGAGGCGGTGGTGGTTGGTTGGGCGCGACTTGAGTCCTTCGCACCGGTCAACCTTTAACTCCACGCCCAGCCGGGTTCCGTCGCAGTCCCACCCTGACGCAGCGGGGCGCGGCATGGGTGCCACGCGTCTGCTTCGGCTCCGCGCTCGGGCGGCGATCCTCGGACTGGCGATCGTCGGTGCCGGTGCGTTCGTGCGGCTCGTTGCGTGCGGGCCGTACTTCCCCAATTCGCTGATCGACGACGGCGACCGCTCGGTGTTGCAGGCGCCCGTGGTGTCGTTTCTGCATGAGTTGAAGCGCCTGCAGCTCGAACCGCCGGCCCGTTTGGAGCACGTGGTGCAGACCAACGAGTCGCTGCACGGGGCCACCCTCGATACCGAGATCGTCGACCTGCGCCGTGCCCTCGGCCAGCGGGGCATTCTGGGAGACGAGCAGTCGGCCCTGGTCCTGGAGTTCAGCCGTCGACGCGCGGATCTGACAGCGTTGCGTCTGGCTTTCGAGGATGCGTCGCGGGAGTCCGCGGATCGGGAGGTGGAGAAGGATGAAGCGGGTGCCGCGGATCAGGGAGCCTCCGCGACGCCCTTCACGCCGCGCGCTTCGCTGGAGTGGGCGCCTTTGCCGATCGGAGTTCCGCGCGAGTTCGATCTCTACCTCGAAGGCGCCGCCGCGTGGTACTCGCAGGAGGCCGGGCGCGCGCGTGCCTTGTGGGAACGAGTGCTCGGGCTCCCGGTGGCGGACCGGACCTACAAGTCGACCTGGGCCGCCTACATGAAGGGCCGCTCCTGGCATGAGGAGGATCCCGCTCTCGCGATGCGCTGGTACGCAAAGACTCGCACCCTGAGCGGCGCCGGATTCGCCGATTCCGCGAGCCTTGGCGTGGCGAGTTTCGGTTGGGAGGCCCAGTTGCGATTGCGCGAGGGCGACATTCCCGGCGCGATGCGCCTGTACCTGGACCAGTTCGCCGCGGGCTCCACCCACTCGTCGCCGCAGTCGCTTGCCCTGTGTGTCTCGCGGCTCGACGACGCGGGTCCGCAACAACGCGAACGGATCGCGCGCGATCGCACCTTGCGTCGTGTGGTCACCGCATGGTTCCTCGCCTATGCCTCGTGGGACCACCTTCTGCCCTCGGAACGGCCGTCCGCCGACCGCCCCATGCCGGCTCAGCGTTGGCTGGAAGAACTCGAATCCGTTCGCGCTGGCGAGGTTCCGCTCGCCGAGCAATTGGCATTGCTGGCCTATCGCACTGGCGATTGGGACGCTGCGCAGCGCTGGGCGGATCTGGCGGCGGACTCGCTTGTCGCGCGCTGGGTGCGCGCCAAACTGCACCTCCAGGCCGGAGAAATTCCTGAAGCGGCCGCCGAATTGGCCGGCGTCGTGGCGCGACTTCCGCTCGAGCCGGAGCCCGTCCTGCGCGGTCAGGCGCCAGACTTCGCCGAATCGCTCACGGCCGGTCCCGACGATGCCGCCGCGCGCTTCCAGGTCCGTGGCGAACTCGCGATGATCAAGCTGGCGAGGGGCGACTTCGAGCAAGCCCTCGATCTCTTTGTGCGCGCGCGCTTCTGGCGCGATGCGGCGTATGTGGCGGAGCGCGTATTGAGCACCGACGAACTCAAGGCCTACGTCGACCGCGCGTGGCCGTCGGCCGGAAGGAGCGGCGAGGGGGAGGGTGAGGAAGGGCACGAGGGTGGAAACGACCTGCGCGAGGAGCTCCGCAATCTGCTGGCCCGGCGCCTGAACCGTGAACGGCGTGCGTCCGAAGCTCTATCCTATCTTCCCGTCCGCTGGCATGCCGCCCAGACCAACCTGGTTCGCGAGCTCGCCATCTTCCGGGACGCTTCGTTGGAGTCATCGGCGCGCGCGCGTGCGGGAGCCACTGCCGCCTGGTCGATGAGCACCAACGGCATGGAACTTTTCGGCACTGAACTGGCCCCGGACTTCACGCTCTTCGGCGGAGCCTTCGATCTGAACGAAATCTATCCGGGGCGCGCCTCGACCAACGATCCGCTGACGCGCGCGACTCTTCGCGAACTGCAACGCGCGCGCGCGCGCGCTCCCGAGCCGTATGCGCGATTCCACTACCGCTACGTGGCGGCCCAGCTTGCCTGGGATGCGGCGAAGCTCATGCCCGACCAGGATCCGGGCACGGCGCAACTCCTGTACGACGCCGGCAGTTGGCTCAAGGCGCGCGATCCCTTCACGGCGGACCTGTTTTACAAGGCCCTGGTGAACCGGTGCCGCGAGACACCGCTGGGCGAGGCCGCGGATCGTCAGCGTTGGTTCCCGCCTCTCGACGCGAACGGAATCCCGTACGTCACGCGGCGTGGGTGGGTGCCGGGGCCGGTGACGGAGTCGGTCGAGCCC
>CAZYJB010000768.1:0-2887 GCA_964647675.1 uncultured Verrucomicrobiota bacterium
GCACGGAGACAATCGGCGGAACTGCCCATGCGAACCGTGGCCGGCGCCAAGTCGTGGCTGGCGCATGCGCGCGTCGATCGCCGTCAACCCATCCTGCCCTGGAATGCGCCGGACGATGTTCCGAAGGTGTCGCCGGTCGACGCCTCCCGACGCTACCTGGAGCACCTGGTCGCGGCCTGGGCCAACGCCCATCCCGAGTCCCCCTTGCGCGAGCAGCAGGTGGTCCTCACCGTGCCAGCCTCCTTCGATGCCGCGGCACGCGAACTCACCCGCGAGGCCGCGCTGGCCGCCGGACTTCCCGAGGACTTCGTCCTGCTCGAGGAACCGCAGGCGGCCTGCTATGCGTGGATCGCCGACGCCCCGGACGCCTGGCGCCGGCGGGTACGCGAAGGGGACACGGTTCTCATCTGCGACGTCGGGGGCGGCACCACCGACTTCACGCTCGTCTCCGTCGCCCAGGAATTGGGGGAGCTCGTTCTTCGCCGGGTGGCGGTCGGGAACCACATCCTCGTCGGCGGCGACAACATGGACCTTGCCCTCGCCCATCTCGCGCAGACGCGGTTCGCCGAGAAGGGACTGACGCTCGACGCCTGGCAGTCGGTGGCGCTCTGGCACGCCTGCCGCGCCGCCAAGGAGTCGCTCCTGCAGAATCCTGATCTCGCGTCCACCCCCGTGACGTTGCTCGGCCGCGGACGTCGCACCATCGGCGGCAGCGTCTCGATCGAACTCCAGCGCGGCGAAGTCATCGCACTCCTCGCCGACGGCTTCTTTCCGGCAGCACGCCTGCAGGACCGGCCCGCGCGCAGGGCTGCCACCGGGTTCCGCGAACTCGGCCTGTCCTTCGAGTCCGACCCCGCGATCACCCGGCACCTGGCGCACTTTCTCCAGCAACAGGGAGGCGCGCGTCCGACCCGGGTGCTGTTCAACGGTGGCGTCTTCAAGGCGCCCGTCTTCCGGCAGCGACTTCTCGAGGTGCTGGCCGGCTGGTTCAATGCCGACGCAGCCTCGCTGCAACTGCCGGACAACCAGGACTTCGACCTCGCGGTCGCACGCGGCGCCGCGTACTACGGCCGCGCCAAGCGGGGTCGCGGAGTGCGCATCCGCGGTGGCGCGCCGCGCTCCTACTACGTGGCCATCGAGACCGCGGGACCGGCGATTCCTGGCGCGGTGCGGCCACTGCGCCAGCTCTGCGTGGTGCCGCGCGACATGGAGGAAGGCACGGAGGTCGACATCCCGGGCGAACCGATCGGACTCCTGACGGGTGAGGAAGCGCATTTTCGATTCTTCAGCTCGGCCAGCCGCCGCGACGTTCCCGGTGCGTGGCTCAACACCTGGTCGGCCGAGGAACTCGAGGAGACCGCTCCCATGGTGGCGCGCCTGCCCGCCACCCAGGGCGGCACTGTCGACGAAGTGCCGGTCCGCTTCCAGGCGCGCCTCACGGAGCTCGGCATCCTCGAGCTGTGGTGTGTCAGCACCACGTCGGCAGATCGTTGGAAACTCGAGTTCCGCGTGCGCGACGACGAACGCCCGGCCGGTGCCTGAGCCCGGAAAACGCCACGTCTTGAGCTCATCCCCGGCCAGCCCGGCACCCGCCGAATCGGAGGAGCGCCCCGCGCGCTACCTCGTCGGCATCGACCTCGGCACCACGAATTCCGCGCTCGCCTACCTCGACTCCCAGGCGACCCGCCCGATCCTCCGCGACTTCGCCATCCGGCAACGCGTGGGACCGGCCGAGTGGGACACGCGGCCCGTGCTGCCGTCGTTCAGTTACGAATGGGCTGAAGGCGAACGTCCCGACAGCCCCGGAACGGAAGGCCCGACCACGGAACCGAACCACCTGGTGGGCGAGTTCGCGCGCGATCGCGGGCTTCAGTCGCCCGGGCGCCTCGTGGCCTCCGCGAAATCCTGGCTCTGTCATCCGGGCGTGCCGCGCACCGGCCCCATCCTTCCGTGGCACGGCGCGCCGGATGTGACGCGACTCTCGCCGGTGGAGGCCAGCGCCCGCTACCTCGCGCACCTGCGCCAAGCCTGGGATCACGCCTTCCCGGCGGAACCCCTCGCCGGCCAGGAGATCGCGCTTACCGTGCCCGCCTCGTTTGACGAGGTGGCGCGCGAACTCACCGCCGCCGCCGCGATCAAGGCAGGTCTGTCACGCGTGACGCTGCTCGAGGAACCCCTGGCCGCGTTTTACGCCTGGATGGCCGATCATCCGGATCCGCACGAGCTGGCGCGGCAACCGGGCAAGGTCACGCTGGTCTGCGACGTCGGCGGCGGCACCTCGGACTTCACGCTCATCGAGGCGCGCGCCACCACTGACGGCGGCGCGCGCTTCCATCGTGTTGCCGTGGGCAATCACCTCTTGCTCGGCGGGGACAACATGGACCTCGCCCTCGCGCATCATCTCGAGGAACGCCTGACTCCGGGGCGTCGCCTCGATCCGCGCCGATGGGGACTGCTGCTGCAGGCCTGCCGGGCCGCCAAGGAGTCGCTGCTGGGCCCTTCCGCGCCGGAGTTCCGCAGCCTCAGCATTGCCAGCGGGGCCCGCCTCGTCGGCGGCGCGTTGCAGGCCCAACTCACGCGCGAGGAAGTTGTCGCGCTCCTGCTCGATGGCTTCTTCCCGCGCGTGGCCGCCACGGATCGTCCATCCGTCGCGCGCTCGGGATTCCGGGAATTCGGACTGCCCTATGCCGCGGATCCCGCCATCACGCGGCACCTGGCAGAGTTCCTCGCCCAGCATGCGCCGGTTTCCTCCGCGCTCACCGCGCGCCGGGGCCTGCCGGATTTCGTGCTCTTCAACGGCGGCGTCTTTGAATCGCACCGGCTGCG
Source organism: uncultured Verrucomicrobiota bacterium (assembly GCA_964647675.1). GTDB lineage: Bacteria > Verrucomicrobiota > Verrucomicrobiia > Limisphaerales > CAIMTB01 > CAIMTB01. The sequence continues at coordinate 2,827 of CAZYJB010000768.1, forward strand.
CGAACGGATCCTCGAAGTCCTTGAAAGCTGGCGCGCCAAGCTCCTTCCCGAAGCCCCGCCC
>CAZYJB010000769.1:0-2884 GCA_964647675.1 uncultured Verrucomicrobiota bacterium
AGGTGCGCGGCGATTCGGCAGCCGCGGGTCTGACGGTGCGCGGTACCTACCGGAAATCCGGCACAGGAACCAACCGCATCCAACGGTTGGTCAACGCCGGGCTCGTGGTCATCGAAGGTGGCAGTGTCCAATCGTTGCTCAGTTCAACCGCCGCGGGGTTTGTTCAGGACAGCGGAGAACTTCGCCTTGCGGGCGGCACGCTGGACGTCCGGCGCGGAAATGAAGCGTCGACCCTTGCCGGGCAAATCGACCTCCGCGGTGGGCGCCTCACGGGCTCGGGTCGCGTCACGGGGGACGTGAGCGTTCCGGGCGGCACGATCGCGCCCGGATCGGCGTCCGCGCCCGGGATTCTGGAGGTGGTCGGACGCGTGTTTCTCGAAAGTGCCGCGATCATTCGCGTCAAGGTGGGTGGGACCACACCGGGCTCCCAGCACGATCAACTGCGGGCCGAGACCGTCGACTTCGATGGGCGGCTCGAGGTTCAGCGGGGGGAGGCCTATCTGCCAGCGCTGGGGGATGAGTTCGAGATCGCGCGGTTTATGGCGCGCAGTGCGCGGGGTTTCCGCGAGGTCACGGGCCTGGAGATCGGAAGTGGGCGTCGCTTCGAAGTGATCTACCAGCCCAACGCGGTGAAGCTCCGCGTCGTTCCCCAGTAGCTGAAGTGATCCCAAATCCCTCGGTGCAGGGTACCGCTGCCAGACTTCGACGGCCAAGCCCGCGGGATGGTGCTGGGCTCTCGGGGTTTCCAGACAGGCTCCAGGGAGTGCCTATGACGTGGGTGACGATGAGACGCCTTGTCCGGGCGGCAGGCTTCCCGCCGGTATCCCCCTCGCGAGATCGACCCCGTGTTTTCACGTGACGTCACCATCCATACGAATCTACGCTCCGTGCCATCAACGAAGGAGCGTTGCACGATGACTGTTCATCGGCGTTTCCGGCTGAGCTTCGGTAGGGCAAGGGTGGGATAGAGGGGGTGAATAAGCGCTGGAATCGCCGCGTGGCCTGTCGCGAGGAGGTATTGCGATCACCTGAGACGTGACCGGAATCCATGGCGAACTTGGATGTCCCCATCCTGAACGTTCGAAACGTTGCGCGGGTCTGTGCCTGGGCGGCCTGGGGCATCGCAATGGTGGCCTTGGCCGGATGGGTGTTGGGAATTCCGATCCTGTACCGGGGTTATCCCCACGGTCCGCCAGCGCTGCTCGGAGTCTCGGTCGCGTTCCTGCTGGGCAGTACGGCCGTGATTCTCCAATTGCGGCGCGATCCGCCCTCGCTGGCCACTCGGCGCCTCGTCCGGGGTCTCGCTCTCACGACCCTCGCGGTCGGGCTCGTTTCCGGCAGCGACCATGAGACCTGGCGCCGGTGGCTGCACGACTCACTGGCGGAAATCCTGCCCGGCACCCAGGGCCCTGGATACGATCCCAAGCTCCGCGGTGGTTTCGCCGCCATGCTGTTCGGCATCGCCTTGCTGCTCGTTCGCTCGAACCGGCGATGGGCGAAATGGGTGTATGTCGCCTTCGTGGTGATCCCGTTGCTCACCGCTCTGCTGGCTCTCATTGGACACGTGTGCCATGTCCCTTCCTTCTTCGGCTGGCTGAACAGCGTGCCGTTGAAATCGGTCGTTTCACTGCCCGGAGCGGTGGCCGCCACGCTGTTGGGCGTCGCCTTGCTGGGCGCCAGGCCCGACTTGGAAGTGACTCGCATGCTGGTGAGCCGTGGCATGGGCGGGTATGTCGCGCGGAGGCTTCTCCTGACTCCGGTCCTCGTCCCACTTCTTACCGGATTACTAGTCGCGCTGGGCAGCCGGGGCGCGCCTCCCAACCCGGAGGTCTCTTCCTGGATTTTCTCCTTCTCCAACATCACGGTCTTCACCGTCCTGATCGCCGGGATTTCCATCCTTCTCTATCGGACCGACCTCAAGCGCCTCACCGCCGAGGCGGAGGTCCTGGCCTTGAACGATTCCCTCGAGCAACAGGTGTTGGCGCGCACCGACCAACTCACCGAAACCAACCTCCGCCTCGCCCGCGAGATCGAGGAACGGAAAAGGACCGAAGAACAATTGCTGCGCTCCCAACGGGTCGAATGCCTCGGCGCTCTCGCCGGAGGAATCGTGCATGACCTGAACAACATGCTCGCCCCGATCCAGATGTCGTGCGAACTCCTGAAAGGCATGAACGTTCCGCGGGAGGCGGACCCGATCCTCGACATCGTCATGCGCAGCACGCAGCGGGGTTCGGATCTCGTGAAGCAGATTCTCTATTTCACGCGAGGCTCGAAGGCGGGCCGACGTGCCCTCGACTTGGTGCCCCTCCTGGCGGAACTGAAAAGAGCCCTCGACGCGATGCTCCCTCCCGCCATCGCCCTGACCGTACATCATCCTGATCGTGTCCCCGCCGTGCTGGCCGATCCGACCCAGATCTTCCAAGTGCTGATGAATCTGTGCATCAACGCCCGCGACGCCATGCCGTCGGGTGGTTCTATCCGGATCGAGGTGGAGGCCGACGGGACTACCGAGGTCGGGTCGGGTCGGATGGGGGCGGTTCGCATCCGGGTGCGGGATTCGGGGACGGGGATCCCGCCCGCTCATCTGGAGCGCATCTTCGATCCGTTCTTCACCACGAAGAAGCTCGGGGACGGCACCGGCTTGGGACTCGCGACGGTCCGGCGGATCGTCGAGCAGCACCAGGGAGCCATCGGGGTGGAGAGCGTGGAGGGCGTGGGCAGTACCTTCATCGTGTCGCTGCCGACGGCGCACGGACAGACCGCCGATCCGTCTCTCTCGGCAGGCACGGTTCCGATGGGGCACGGCGAGCGCATCCTGGTGATCGAAGACGAAGGTGCGCTGCGGCAGATCCTTCAGATCACCCTCGAGAACGCGAACTAT
>CAZYJB010000770.1:0-2876 GCA_964647675.1 uncultured Verrucomicrobiota bacterium
GACGCTCTTCGGTTTGTTCCTCACGCCAGTGTTCTACGTGGTGCTGATGAAGCTCGGGCGACGTCGCGCGCCGGTGGCTGCGCCCGTCGCGCACGGCCATGGTGGATCGGGTTCGCTGTCCGGCCCCGGCCTGGCCGGGACGGTCCTGGTGCTGGGACTCGCAACAGGTGCGCTGGGCTCGCGCTCCGAAGCCGGCGTGCTGACCGTGGGACCCGACTATCAGAAGCCCGAGCTCGCGGTGCCGACGGAGTACCGTGATGCCCCGCAATGGAAAGAGTCCCGGCCGTCGGACCACGAGTCACGCGGAACGTGGTGGGCGGTCTTTGCGGATCCTGCGTTGGATGCGCTGGCGGTGTGCGCCACGATGGAGAATCAAGACCTGCGCGCGGCGTTGGCCCGGTTCGATCAGGCGCGCGCGGCGGCGCGGGTGACCCGCGGCGACTGGTTTCCCAGCGTGAACCTGGATCCCTCCTTCACGCGGGAACGGTTCTCGCGCAACCAGGATCCCAACTTCGGCATCGCCAATGCCAGCACGCTGCGGATGCCGCTGGATCTGAGCTACGAAGTGGACCTCTGGGGCCGCGTGCGACGGTCGTTCGAGAGCGCGCGGGCGGAGGCGCAGGCGAGCGCGGCGGACCTGCAATCGGCGCTGCTGGGCGTGCAGGCCTCGGTGGCGGAGAACTATTTCCTCGCGCGCACGCTCGACCGGCAGCGGCGCATCGTACGCGAGTCGATCGCGCTGCGGCGCGAGGCGCGCGACCTCCTCCAGGCGCGCGTCGATGCCGGCACCGCGCCCGAACTGGACCGCGCGCGTGCGGACACCGAGTTGGCTTCCGCGGAGATCGAACTGGCGCGGCTGGAGCAGCGGCGCAACTCGTTGGAATCGGCACTGGCCGTGCTGACCGGCGCCTTCCTGCCGCAGTTCAACCTGCCGGACGCGCCGGAACCCTTGCCGGCCCTGGGACCGATACCGGCGGCGCTGCCGTCGACGCTGCTGGAACGGCGGCCCGACGTGGCCGCGGCCGAACGGCAGTTGGCGGCGGCGAATGCGCGCATCGGCGTGGCCAAGGCGGCGTTCTTTCCCGTGCTGCGCCTTACCGGCTCGGCGGGATTCGTCAGCGCCGAGCTGGATTCGCTGTTCAACTGGGACAGCCGCATCTGGACGTTGGGACCCAGCCTCTCGCTACCGATCTTCGCCGGCGGACGCAACCGCGCGAACCTGGCGCGGTCACGCGCCGCGTTCGAGGAAACGACCGCGCGCTACCGACAGCAGGTGCTGGTGGCCTTCGCGGAAGTTCAGGAGGCGCTGACGGCCGAGCGGTTGCTGGACGACGAGCGTGCCGCGGTCGAGCGCACCCTCGAGGCCGCGGAACGCACCTACCAGTTTGCGCGCGTGCGGTACGACTCGGGCATCGTCAGCTATCTCGAAGTCATCGAGTCGCAGCGCACCCTGCTGTCGGTGAAGCTCGACGTCGCGCGCGTGCACGGCCAGCGGCACGTCAATCGCGTGCGCCTGATCCGCGCGCTGGGCGGCGGGTGGGAGGGCATCCCGGCAAAGCCGTAGACGTCGCTCGCCGGCAGGCGCGGGGATCACTGGCGCTCAACGCTCAAGGCGGTTCGTCCCTCCTCCCGCGGGTGCGCCAGGCGCCGCCAGCCAATGGCAATGGGGTCGCGTCTATACATTTTACTTTTCTTATTCTGGAGCGGTCATACGCCGGAGGAATTCGTCGCATTCCCGGTCCCGTGACCGTCGCAGGTCGATGCGTCTCACGCCTTGTGCGGCTGCCTGGTATTTCAGCCCGGCAATTCGGTGGTAGACCTCGGAGAGCCGATATCCGGCATGACGCACCGCTGTGTGGAGCACGGCGTCGCGGGTCCAGTCACCGTACCGTGCCTGCAGGTCTTCCCATTTTTCGCCGCGCTCGCGCTCAGCGCGGGACACCAGATCCTCCCAACTTATGCGTCCCACGCGCGCCAGGGCCCGTGCCTCGGTCTGTTCCTCCCTGTTCACCGGGCCGCGTGCCAACAGGTCCTTCGCGTACTCATCGTCGCCAAGGACCGTACCTCCAATCACTCGCTTCCAGGGGCTTTCGCAATGGCCTTGGCGGACCGCCTCTTCAGTGAAAACCCGCACGGCCGTCTTCCACTCCCGGAGGCCCCGCCCGCCTTGCAATCGCCACACCGTCGACGTGGTTAACCAGGTAGGAGGCGCCTGTCTGCCGCCGTAGACCTGCCATGAACTCCACTGGTACCCGTCCAATGTCTGAAGCCGTCGTCCCACGAGGTCGCGGCCCGGATCTGCGATGTCCCCCGCCTTGACGCGGAGTCGATCCGACTTGGAAAGTCCGAGCGCCGCGACTCGCACAGGGTTGAGATGCAGGTACCGGGCCACCCTGCTTATCTCGGACTCGTGCTGGATGTGGACCGCCTTGAACCGCCCCTGGAAGACGTGGCCTTGGACGCGGTGCGCCCAATTGAAGCGCACACTGTACGACAACTGGAGCCATTGAATCGCCCGACTCAGGCCGTCCTCTCCAAGGCGGATCAGCAGGTGGTAATGGTTGTCCATCAGGACGAAAGCATGGACCTCCAGGCCGAAGCGTGTTGGCAACTCCGCGAGCCTTCCGAGAAACCGGCGACGGTCGTCGTCCGTGCGCACGATTCGTTCTCGTCGATTGCCGCGATTCACCACGTGATACCAGCCTCCGGGAACCACCACTCGCAGGGGACGTGCCATGGGCGGCACCATGGCATCCCGAACCGACGGAGCAGTCAATGTCGATAATTTAGATGTGACCCCATTGGCTGGCTCCCCAGCTGTTGAAGCTCGACGTCGCGCGCGTGCACGGCCAGCGGCACGTCAATCGCGTGCGCCT
>CAZYJB010000771.1:0-2876 GCA_964647675.1 uncultured Verrucomicrobiota bacterium
AGGCCCTGCGCAATGCGGCGCAGCATGCGCGTGCGCGACGGATCACGGTGCGCGTCTCGGGGAATCAGGCGCGGCTCCTCCTCGAAGTGATCGACGACGGCGCCGGTTTCTCATGGCCGCTGTCCGGATCCGAACTCGTCCGCATTCAAGCCGAGCGCGCGTTGGACGGAGGGACTGGCGGCCTGTTCGGATTTGAGACGCGCATGCGAAAGTTGGGAGGCACCTGTCGTATTGTCTCGGCGCCGGGCCGGGGCACGACGATTGGATTCGAGTGCCCGTTGGGACCTTGCGCGGGCGGAATGGCGTCGGACAAGGTGGGCGTCTGATGAGCACCGCCGCGTACCGGATCGCCTTGGTGGAGGATGACGCGGCGTTTCTCAAGCGCCTCGCTTCGAGGCTGGAGGCGCAACCGGGCAGGACCGTCGTCGCCCGCTGCCGGCGAGCGGAGGAGGCGCTGACCAGGGTTTCCGTATCCGAACCGGACCTCGTCCTCTTCGACCTGTCGCTGCACGGCGTGCTCCGGTTGGACGTGTTGCTCGAATTGAAGCAGCGGCTGCCTGGCGTGCCTTTGGTGGCCTTGACCGTCGAGGATCGTCCGGCGGTGATGGCACAGGTGATCCAGGCGGGTGCGACCGGCTACCTGCTGAAGGGCGACGACGCGGAGTTGTTCGCCGGAATCGAGGACATCCGCGCGGGAGGAGCGCCAGCGCCCAGTCCGGCAGTCGCGCGCCGGCTCTGGGAGGCTTTGCGCGCCACCCCGCCTCCCGCGGTGAATCCCGGGGTACTGACCGAGCGCGAATGGGAGGTGCTGCAGTTGTTCGGACGTGGACGGCAGCAAAAGGAGATCAGCGCAAGACTCGGGATCGCGACGAACACGGTGAAGAACCATTGCCGCCACATCTACGAGAAGCTCGGTGTCAACGGGTCGACGGGGGCGATGGTGAGACTGCGCGGCGGCCGCGGTCTGCTCGACGACTGACCCGTCGGCGAGCGTAGGGTGGGCCTCTGACCGCCATTGCCGAACGGACTGATGGTGACGGGCGACATCGGGTCGACCAACGTGACCAATGTGTGGACGTTCACGGCGGCCTAGGGGAACCAGGTCGCGATCAGCGTCGGGGAGGTGGTCGATTGGGAGGCCGATCCCGGGTTTAGTCCGCGGCTCAGAGTCGTGGGCCCGAGCGGGGCCGAAGTGTCGGATCGTTACGGCGGGCTCGCGACCTACGCGGCCTTTGCGGCGCCGTTGAGCGGGACCTTTACCGTGGGGGTGTCCGATGGGGATGCGGGACTGACCGCCTCCGGGCGCTACCGACTTTCCCTCGCCGCGTCACCGGGCGAGTTCGGGATTGCCGCGGGTGACGAGGGCGGCGCCTTGCCACCGGGGGCGAACGTGCAGGGCATGATCCACCGGGGCGACGTCGACCCATGGACTTTCACCGCCGCCAAAGGCGACCGGTTGCTGATCGCCATCGGCGAGATCTTAGAAAGCGACGTGGATCCGGGATTCTCGCCCTGGATCCGCGTGAAGAGTCCGGACGGCGCGGAGGTCGCCTACCAGCATGGCCCGGACTCGACTGTGGCGGACGCGGTCGCGCCGTTGTCCGGCGGCAATATCGTGTTGGTGGCGGAGGGCAGCACGGGGGCGGGGCTTCCGCCGGGGCCTATCGCCTCGATTTGGCGATCCTGCCCGAGCGGTTCCTGATTCCCGCTGGGGACGAAGGAGGTGGGGTCACCGGGCCGGCGGTGCATGCGAGCAAATCGAGGGAGGCCGCGGACGACTGGCACGAGCAATGTGGTGGATTCGAAGCCCGGTAGCCGCCCCCCTTGGAGGCGGCGCTTGCTTGCCTCTGCAAAGACGATCGCCAAGTCCAGCGAGCGCGGCCTGACGGCCGCGACTAGTGCGAGGGTTGGCGGCCACCGTTTCCAGGCGTGCTTTTCCGCAGGGGCGTCCCTACGGTTCCGGCCCGTTTGGTCCTGACATGGCTACTCTCTCACCTTTCGCAGCGCTGCTGCCCAAACCCGAACTCGCCCCGAAGATCTGTGAACTTCCCTACGACGTGATGTCGTCCGAGGAGGCGCGGGTCATGGCGGCAGGGAATCCGTTGAGCTTCCTGCGGGTCAGCAAGCCCGAGATCGATCTACCGGCCGGCACCGATCTATACAGCCCGGCGGTTTACGCCCGGGGCCGCGAGAACTTCGGTGCCCTCATTCGCGGCGGCGCGCTGGTGCGCGATTCGCAACCCTGCTTTTACCTCTACCGTCAGGTCATGGGCGCGCACACGCAGGTGGGCCTGGTGGCGGCGGCGAGCTGCCAGGAGTACCTCGACGGCGTCATCAAGAAGCATGAGCTCACCCGCGTGGACAAGGAGGACGACCGCGTCCGGCACATCGAGACCCTCGATTCGCAGACTGGTCCCGTGTTCCTGACATACCGTGCGGAGGCGGCGATCGACGCGTTTGTCGAGAGGATGGTGCAGGGGGCACCGTATGCAGATTTCACCGCACCGGATGGCGTGCGGCACACCTCGTGGCGCATTGCGGCGGCGGCGGACATTCAGTTCATCGCCCAGGCGTTCGCGGCGATCCCGTCCCTCTATATCGCGGACGGCCATCATCGCAGCGCCGCGGCAGGGCGCGTGTTTCAGGCGCGAAAGGGTGCGGGCGGCAGTGCCGGGTTCCTGACCGTCATCTTCCCGCACAACCAGATGCAGATCCTGCCCTACAACCGCGTGCTCAAGGATCTGAACGGTCGCACGCCCGCCGCGCTGCTGGCGGAGTTGGGCCGCGTGTTCGACGTTCGCGAAGCGGGGGCGGCCAAACCGGTCGGGAAACACGCGGTGTCGCTGTATCTGGAGGGGAAATGGTACGGACTTACC
>CAZYJB010000772.1:0-2875 GCA_964647675.1 uncultured Verrucomicrobiota bacterium
GTGCCGAGAGCAGGATCGAGGACGGGGAACCGGTGGTGGAACTCGCGGCGGTGGTGAAGCCGGAGGCCTCGTCGACATTGAAGATCGCGCCCTCGGGATCCTCGAAGACCGCGCTGGAAGTCGTGTTGACGTTCACCTCGAACGCGTTTTGCGCGACGAAGCGGACATCGGTGGGGAGCTCCAGCGAGCCCACGATCTTGGCCACGGCGTTGGACGCGATCGAATTGCTGGCGAAGAGGACGCCGAGCGAGTTCTGGAACCGCACCAGGGGTGTGGTCGCATCGAAGGTATTGGCGAGATAGGTGACGTCATCGCTGTCCTGGTGCTTGATCGCCTCGGCCACGAGGTGATGGACCGTGTTGCTGACGATCAGAAGGTTCTTCGGACGCCCGTCGTCGCCGGGCTCCGGGTAGTCGGTGCCGCGGTACAGGAAGAACGCGCCGTTCTTGCCGGTGTGCCCGATCTCATTGTTGGCCACCGTCAGGTCGCCACCGCCGACGCTGATGCGGATGCCGGCGTTGAAGTTCGAGACGACCAGGTTGTTGCGGATCTCCACCCGCCAGGTACCGAAGATCGCGATGCCGGCGTCGCCGTTGGAGTGGGAGATGTTGCCTTCGACGACGCTGTCGTTGCACGAACGGTGGAGCATAATGCCGTTCTTGCCATTGGCCCACGACGAGTTGTTGCGGACCACCACGTGGTCACACCGCTTGGAGGCGATGATGCCGTGGTAGCCGTTGTGATGGACGTTATTGTTCTCGATGACGAGGTAGTCGGAGTCGTCGTGCGGGTCGAAGCCGTAGCCCACGTTGTGGTCGACCTCGTTGCCGGCCCAGAGGCCGCCCTGGTGGCCGTAGCTGTACATGCCGAAGAAATTGTGATGAAGACGGCTGTTCAGAATGTCGCCGTACACGTTCACGTGCTCGAAGATGTCCTCGGCGGGGTCGGGATGAAGCCCCACCACCTTCCACACCAGTCCGTAGGCCTCCGAGCCGTGGAACCCGAGATAGCCAACGTCGCTATCGACGATGTCCATGCGCGACTCGAGGGGTGTGGTGCCGTCCGCTGCCAGGCTCGAGCGCACGCGGATCCAGGCGCGGCCGAGCGCGGCGGATTCGGTATCCGGCCCGCCCGCCGCCTCGTCCCACGAGGTGATCTTCGTGGAGCGGATGTCGAGCGTCCCGTAGTCCGCACTGATCCAGATGTAGGCCTGCGGGTCGGAGGTGTTATTCGACCGGAGGCGCAGTTCATCGACGTCACCTCCGAGCGGGGAGCCGTGCAGGTTGAGGCGGCCGCCCTGCTCGACATGAAGGTCACAGGCGAGGAACCAGATCTTGCCCGCGGGATCGACGAGTTGAAGCGGCGCCTCGGGTGCGCCGGATTTGATGTCGCTCAGCGTGGCCGCGCCCGGGCCGGTGACGTAGAGGCGCTGCACGGTTTCAGCCCAGCGGAAGGTGGCGCCGTAGGTGAAATCGCTGAGATCGTTCGCCGCGAAGGTGGCTTGGAAGGCGGGGTCACCCGGCTTGAAGCCGAAGAGTGTGCTCGAGGTGATCTCGTTCCCCGACCACAGGGCGTCGGGTGATCCCCAGGAAGACGCATCGACCAGGGAATGATGAAACGTGCTGCCCTGAAGGTTGGCAAAGACACGGACTCCGGGTGGTTGAAGGACCACTTGCAGCGTGACCGCGAATCCCTCGCGGAAGTTGTAGCCGAGATACGCGAGCTCGGAGTCCAGGACGTTGAGGGTGGATTCCTGGGCCGTGCTTCCCACCACCCGGGAGCGCGCGCGCAGATAGGCCCTTTGGTAGGTGAGGTATTCCGTGTCCGGTGCCCCGGCGAGGTCGTCCCAGGAGGTCACCTTGACCGAGTTCAGGTCGAGCGTTCCCCAGTCGGCGTCCAGCGAGACCACGGTGGTGGGCTCGCCGGTGTTGCGACTGAGCAGGCGCAGTTCGTTGACGTCGCCGCCCACCGCGGTTCCGTGGAGTTCGAAGACGCCCCCGTTCTCGATTTTGACGTTCGAACGCAGGAGCCAGATCCCGGCCGCGGCATCGACGACGTCGAGCACCGCCTCGGGCAGTGCGTTTCGGATGTCGCTGAGCGTGGCGGTGCCGGGTCCAGTGACGTAGATGAACTGGCCGGCGGGCGCCCAACGCAGCGTGGCGCCGAGGAGATTGTCGTGGACGTTGTTCGACGCGAGGACCGCCTGGTGCGACGGGTCGGCGGGCTGGAAGCCGTAGAGCGTATTGTGATCGATCTCGTTGCCCGACCAGGTGATGTCGTCGGGGCCCCAGCCGGTGACGTCGAGCTTGGAGTCGTGCACGCGGGAGTTGCTCACGAGCCCGTAGATGCGGACACCGGCGGCGTTGCCGACGATCTGCCAGGTCGCGCCGTACTGTTCCTTGTAGTTGTAGCCGAGGTGCGAGAGCTCCGAGTCGACGATGTTCAATGTGGACTCGCGCGGCGTGGAGCCGACGAGACGGGAGCGCACGCGGATCGCCGCGCGACGGTAGGTGTCGGACTCGGTGTCGGGGCCGCCGGCCGCATCGTCCCACGAAGTGACCTTGACATCGTGAAGGTCGAGGGTGCCCCAGTCGGCGTCGACCAGGACGACGCCGTTGGGGGCCGACGAATTGCGGCTGAGCAGGCGCAGTTCGTTGACATCGCCGCCGGTGGCGTCGCTGTGGAGGAGGAGAACCGAGCCGTCCTCGACGATGAGGTGGGCGCGCAGGAGCCAGACCTTGGCGGTGGCGTCGACGAGGTCGAGGGGCGCGGTGGGAAGAGCCGCCTTGATCTGTGAGAGCGTCGCGGTGCCGCCGTCCTCGACATAGATTCGGTTCGAGGAGCTGGCCCAGCGAAACGTGGCGCCGCGGGACGG
>CAZYJB010000773.1:0-2874 GCA_964647675.1 uncultured Verrucomicrobiota bacterium
AATCGGAGCTCACGACCCACCACGACGGAGTTTGCTCCGAAAAAGAGACATCCCTCGGCCCTACTCCACTCGCTCCGCGCGGGTCTCCGCTTCCCAGACGCGGTAGGCGCGATCCAACTCAAGGCCCGGCACAGTTTGGGTCCTGCCCGCGGCGGGCCACTCGATCTCGACCTGTTCGATGCGCTGCGCGTCACCGAGTCCGAGATGCAACGTCAGGGGATTCCCACCAAAGCTGCCGCCCGAACCGACGGTGCGCACCAGCGTGCGCGGACCTGCGGGCTCGCGGAACACCACGCGCACCACGGCGCCGATCGCCGATCGATTCGAGCGCACACCCTCGAGTTTGAGCCGCAGCCAGCGGTGTCCGAATCCCGGATTCTGAAACAGCGCACGATGGTAGGCGTCGCTGGGCAAGGCACCACCCAGCACGTGGATCAGATCGAGATCGCCGTCGTGGTCCGCGTCCACGAGCGACACCCCGTGCCCCTTCTGCAAATGCCCCACGTCCGCGGCTGCGCTGACATCGAGGAACCGCCGTCCGCCGTCGCTGCGAAACAGGCGATTGGGAACCAGCGTGGCCAGCTCCGGATCGCCGGTGCCGAGATAGAAGTCCAGCCAGCCGTCGCCATCGAGATCGGCAAAGTTGCCACCCATGCCGAGCATGAGACGTCGAACGCCGGCCGACCCGGTCACGTCGGCGAATCGTCCGTCGCCCAGGTTCCGGTAGAGGCGCGGAAACTCGCCACCGTGCGGCTGCCCTAGATAGTCCGCGGCAATGTCGCCGACGTCCTGATAGCGGTAACCACCCACGTAGAGGTCCGGCCAGCCGTCCTCGTCGACGTCCCAGAACCAGGTCGTGAAACTGCGCTCCGGCTCGCGCACGCCCGCCTCGCCCGCCACCTCCACGAACTTCCATGTCGGCGGCGCCCCCGGCTCGCGCAGGCCGACCGCCTCGCGCAGACCCTCGTTGCGGAACAGGAGATTCGCGCCACGTCCGTTTGAAAGAAAAAGATCTGGCCGTCCGTCGCGATTGTAGTCCCCGCTAGTCACGCCCTTGACGAAGGCTTTGACCGCCAATCCCTGCGCGGTCGCACATTCCACGAACGTACCGTCACCACGGTTCCAATAGAGCTCGCACGGATGCTCCTCCCCGGGCCCCGACTCATTGCCAACGAAAAGGTCCAGCCAGCCGTCGCCGTCGAAGTCCCACCACACCGCGGTCTGGGTTGGATGAAACGACAGCATCCCCGCGGCTTCGGTGACGTCCTCGAACCGTCCGCCGCCCAGGTTGCGCAGCAGCGAGTTCGGGTGCCGCCCCTGCGCGCCCCACCAACCGCCGCGCAGCACGAAGAGATCGGGAAGACCGTCGTTGTCGTAGTCGGCATGGATGAGATTCAGACCGCCCACCAGTCCGGCGAGGCCTGCGGCGTCCGTGGACTCGGCCCAGCGGCCCGCGCCCGACCCGCGGAAAAACCGCAGCGGCGCGTCGAGCCCGGAGCTCGAGATCACGACGTCTTCCCAGCCATCGCCGTCGAAGTCGTCGCACACCACGCCGCCGGCCATGCCGCGACCTCCCAGACCCGCGGCCTCGGCGACGTTGGGGAACCGCGGAAACGCCGCTTCGCTTCGGAACAACGCCGGATCCAAACGCCACGCGGGCGGCACCGATTCAGGAAACCGTCCGAGCGCCATCTCGGAGAGATTCAGCAGCCAGCGCGCTTGAAGATCGCCCGGCTGGGTGTCCAGGTGGCGCCGCAGAACGTCCGACGCACCCTGCGCTCCTCGCGCCCACTGATGCACACCCGCGCCGTGAAGGGGAAACAGACATGACTCCGCCGATGGTCCTTCCAGGCAATTGTCACGCTCCCCGATGCGCAGCAGGCACACGGCGATCTGGGTGGCCATCGCGGCGCTCTGTTGCGCGTCGAGGCGCGAGGACCCTGCCTCGACATGACGCCGGTAGAGCTGCCACTCGCGCAGCGCCTCCTCCTCGCTCCCCGCATTGAGGAGGTGCCGCGCGAGGCGCGGACGCAACGCCATCACGCGGGGCGCGTTGCCTTCCCGCAGAGCCTGGTCAAGGTCCCGACGCAGACGGGACACTGCACGCGCATCGCGGAAGACCACCGGCAGGAGGTCATCGTCGGACTCCGCGTCTTGCCGGAGGCGGACGAGGCGCTCCGCCATGCGCTGCGTTCCGGGAGCCACCCATCCATCACGCGCAGGAAGATTGGTGGAGCACAACGGATCCGCGACCCGCGACGGCGGCTGGGCCGCAGCGCAGGGAAACGGCGGAGTTGCGAAGGCGAGCACCACCGCCACCGCGAGCCACCGGCGCGCCTGCGAGGAAGGCAGGCGTCTCGGTCTGGGTCGCGGCCGGCCCCGGGCGATCATGGCGTCGCCTTGCGATCCACCGCCTCGCGCATGCTCGCGAACAAACTCTTCCCCGCGCCCGCCGCCACCGGCCGCCGTGCGCCGGGTGTTTCGTGGACGACGAGTTCGGGCGGCAACTCGCGCAGGAATGACGACGGATGCGACGGCATCACCTGCGCATACTTCTTCCGGCCGAGGCAGTAGGTGATGGTCAGCGTGCGCATGGCGCGCGTGATGGCCACATAGAACAGCCGGCGCTCCTCGTCGAGCGTACCTTCCTCCTTCGAGCGCGAATGCGGAAGCAGGCCCTCCTCCAGTCCGACGACGAACACGTTCGGAAACTCCAGTCCTTTGCAACTATGCATGGTGATCAGTGTCACCTCGTCGCCCGCCTCCTCTTCGGCGCTGCGGCCGGTGTCGAGCGTCATGCCGGCCAGGGCCTCCGACAACCGCTCGCCCGCCGGCAGGGCCGGACTGATCTCGGGATCGTCCAGCGTAACGATC
>CAZYJB010000774.1:0-2874 GCA_964647675.1 uncultured Verrucomicrobiota bacterium
GGAAACACATGACCAGCCCGAGGATGCCGAGGACGAGGATCAGCGCGCCGCGATGGGGTTTCATGGGTGGAAGCGGGGAGTTGTTCTCCGGGTTTTCACCCGCCGGCGTGATGCGCACAAGGAGTTTTCTTTCATGAACATTCACGAGTACCAAGCCAAGCAACTGCTTCAGCGTCACGGGGTCGCGGTGCCCGAGGGCGAGGTCTGCGAAACGGCCGAGGCGGCGCGCGACGCGGCCGAGCGTCTCTTCAAGGCAGGTCAGACCCTGGTGGTGGTGAAGTCGCAGATCCACGCCGGTGGCCGCGGCAAAGGGACCTTCAAGAGCGGGTTCCAGGGTGGGGTGAAGCTCTGCCGCACCGCCGCGGACGTGTTCGAGAAGGCCGGCAGGATGCTGGGCCAGGTGCTGGTGACCAAGCAGACCGGTCCTGACGGACGCCTGGTGCGCAAGCTGTTGGTGGCCGCCGCGCCGGACATCAAGAAGGAACTCTACCTCGCGGTGCTGCTGGATCGCGCTGCCGGGAGGCCGGTGGTGATGGCCAGCACCGAGGGCGGCGTCGATATCGAGGAGGTGGCCGCCTCCACGCCGGAGAAGATCGTCAAGGTGATCGTCGATACGGCGTTGGGTTTCCAGTGGTGGCAATCACGTCGGATCGCCGCCGCGCTCGGACTCCGCGGTGAGCTGATGGGGCAGGCGGTCAAGCTGCTGAAGGGGGTGTACGACACCTGGCTGAATTCCGATGCGTCGATGGTGGAAATCAACCCCCTCTGCATTGTGGACGGTCCGGATGGCAAACCGCGGTTGGTCGCCGTGGACGCGAAGATGGGGCTCGACGACAACGCGCTTTATCGTCACGCCGACCTGATGGCGATGCGCGATCTGGGAGAGGAGGCGCCGCTCGAGATCGAGGCGAGCAAGCACGCGCTGAATTACATCAAGCTCGACGGCAACATCGCGTGCCTCGTCAACGGCGCCGGTCTGGCGATGTCGACGATGGACATCATCAAGCATTTCGGCGGTGACCCGGCCAACTTCCTGGACGTCGGCGGCGGTGCCTCGCGGGAGCAGGTTTCCGCGGCGTTCCGCATCATCCTCAGCGATCCCAATGTGCGCGGCATCCTGGTCAACATCTTCGGCGGGATCATGGACTGCAACGTGATCGCCACGGGCATCGTGGAGGCGGCGCGCGAGACGAAGCTGTCCTTGCCGCTGGTCGTGCGGCTCGAGGGCAACAACGTCGAGAAGGGGCGCCAGACGCTGGCGGAGTCCGGCCTCACGATCATCCCCGGCGATTCAATGTCCGACGCCGCGCAGAAGGTGGTCAAGGCGGTGGCGGCCTGATGGTCCGTCCGTCCGACCCAACGCGAACGTTTCATTTCCAAGCATTCCCATGGCGATTCTAGTCACTCCGCAGACCAAGGTGCTGGTGCAGGGCATCACGGGCGGGTTCGGTGCACGGCACACGCAACTGTCGCTATCCTACGGCACACACGTCGTGGCGGGCGTCACGCCCGGCAAGGGCGGCCAGGAGTTCGTTCACGAGGGGCACAAAGTCCCGATCTTCGACACGGTGGCCGAGGCGGTGGCCGCCACCGGCGCGACGGCGAGCGCGGTGTTCGTTCCGCCGCCCTTCGCGGCGGACGCCATCCTCGAGGGCGCGGGTGCCGGCCTCGACCTCGTGGTCTGCATCACGGAGGGCATCCCGGTGGTGGACATGATCCGTGTGAAGCACGGCCTGGGTGGTTCGAAAACGCGCCTCATCGGTCCCAACTGCCCCGGCATCGTGACGCCCGGCACGGGTGACAAATCACAGGGCGGCTGCCGGATCGGCATCGCGCCCGGTTACATTCACAAGAAGGGCAACATTGGCGTGGTGTCGCGCTCGGGCACGCTGACCTACGAGGCGGTCTGGCAATTGACCTGCCGCGGTGTGGGGCAGAGCAGTTGTGTCGGCATCGGCGGCGACCCGGTCAACGGCACTTCGCACCTCGATGTGATCCAGATGTTCATGGCCGATCCGGACACGCACGGCATCATCATGATCGGCGAGATCGGCGGGTCGGCGGAGGAAGAGGCGGCGGAGTGGATCCAGCGGAACGGCACCAAGCCGGTGGCGGGCTTCATTGCGGGTGCGACGGCGCCTCCGGGCCGCCGGATGGGACACGCCGGCGCCATCATTTCCGGGGGCAAGGGGACGGCCGAGGCGAAGATCGCGGCGTTCGAGGCGGCGGGCATCAAGGTGGCCCCCACGCCCTCGGACATGGCGGATACCCTGTTGCGCATGATGTGAGGAGGGTCGCGAGCCGCGAGGTCGGTTTGGTCGGCTGAACCCTGGGTGCGCGCCACCTGCCGGAGGTCGTGCTACCTGGGAAAGCGTCCGCGCCACGGTGGTTGGCGGGGAGTGGGTTGGGGGCGGAGGGCCGGCAACATCGGATACATCCATGGCACTCGATGCAGCAAGCCACGGGCAGCTCGCCAGTTTGGTGGGCGCGCAGAATGTCCTCACCGCGATCGAGGACCTCATCCCCTATTCCTTCGATGGCACGGCGGCGCTGCGCACGATGCCGAAGGCCGTCGTGTTCGCGCGGTCCACGGCTGAAGTGGCGTCGGTCCTGAAATGGGCCAACGACGCACGGCTGCCGGTGGTCACGCGCGGGTCCGGCACCGGGCTGAGCGGGGGCAGTTTGCCTTCGTCCACGGGGATCGTGCTCTGCCTTGCGCGCATGGATCGCATCCTCGAGGTGGACGCCGCGAATCTGACGTTGCTCGCGGAATCCGGCGTGACCACGGTGACCATCGCCGATGCGGCGGCGGGGATCGGGCTGTTTTATCCTCCCGACCCGGGCTCGATGAAGATCTCCACCATCGGCGGGAAC
>CAZYJB010000775.1:0-2871 GCA_964647675.1 uncultured Verrucomicrobiota bacterium
CCATCAACTGCGCCTCCCGTGTGGGCGGTTTGTTGGGCGCATCGGCCGCGTATTCCACGACGTAGTAGAAAATCTCGCCGAGGCCGGTGCTGATGGGTGCGAGCTTGGGTGTGATGCCCGGGGGCAATTCATCCACGACTGTCTGCAAGCGTTCGCTGACGAGCTGGCGCGAGCGATAGAGGTCCGTGCCGTCCTCGAAGATGAGGTTCACCTGCGAGAGACCGAATTTGGAGAGCGAGCGCAATTCCGTCAGGCCTGGAATGCCGGCCATCTCGTTTTCGATGGGAAAGGTGACGAGCTTTTCGATCTCCTCTGGCGCATACGCGGGGATGGAAGTGTTGATCTGGACCTGGACATTGGTGATGTCCGGCACGGCGTCAATCGGAAGGCGCAGCGCGGACCAGCCACCGATGCCGACAAGGACGAGCGTCGCGAGCAACACGAACACGCGCTGACGAACGGAGAACTCTAAAAGGCGGTCAAGCATGGCAATCTCATTTGCCGCAATCCGCGAGAGATGTGGCGTGGACCATGACCCTGACAGTGCTCCCTATGGAAGGCGTGTCAGGCAAGGTGATGGAATACCGTGACCGTGGCCGGGAAAAACGAGCCCGTTGGATCGGATTGGGAAAGAACATGGTGGGTGTGCAGGCAGCTACTTGCCCGTCCGGAGCAATGATCTCTACATCCAGATGCCGAAGAGACGACTGATAATAGCCCAGCATGCTGCTAACGGAACCGGAGACCAGGAGACCCCCCGGGGTCTGGGAAAGTCGGATACATAGAATTTGAACTCCCGATCCCGATTGCCGCGCAGCCTTCAGTCCTGGTGCCGGGGTTGCCGTCGCGCAGCTAGTCATCATGGTGATGAGCGCTACTGCAAGCGTCGCGCTGGAGAAACGAAATCTGAGGATCATAGGTGTCATAGGGGGTGGGGAACTAAATCTCGTTTCAATGCGAGTGGCCGCCACCTTTGGTCGCGCGGAGCTCGATGAGCCAGATGGTCTCTACTGGTTGCGTCACAACTTGGTCGCCGGTAAAGAGCCCATCCGTGATCTCCACCCAGCCTTCGGCTTCCGAGCCAGTCTTCACGGCCGTGCGGAAGTAGGCGTCTCCGTTGACGGCATAGACGAACGCGCCTTGGGACGTCCGGAGCAACGCCGATTGAGGTATCACCCGCACAGCCTCTTCGCGTGGTAGGTTGATGCGCGCCCGAATGAACTCACCCGGCTTGAGCGCCGCCGTCGCGTTCGACACACCAATGACGATTTCTGATTCACCCAGCGCCAAAGCCTTCTGAACCGCCAGAACCACCCCGCCCAGCGGGGCGTTCGTGGCCTTGAATAACTCCACCGGCTGGCCGGCTTTCAAGAAGGCGGCGGTGTTGCTGGCTACGAAACCCGAGCCATGCACGTCGCAACCGGTGTGGTCTTCGGGATTCAACAGGTGATGATGCTTCTCGCCAAAGACCTGCACGGTGAGCCCGATCTGATTTGGCAACATACGGTCGGTCACATCCGTGACTTCGATCCCGAGAATCTTTTTCGTCTCATCGGTCACGATGACGCCCTTGCCCTCCTTGAACGAGGCACCAGAGGGCGATTCCTCGCCATGCCCATGGCCGTCGCCTTCCCCGTGGGCTTCCTCTTTGCCATGATCGTGGCCGTCGCCTTCCTTGTGGCCGCAACCGACAAAGAGTGTCGACGCCACGAGCAGCGCGGGAAAGAGGGCGATTGAGCGTAGTGAACTCATTTCTGTTCCTCGGCGGTGGTGCGCAGCAACGGCAGCGACAAACCGGTGAGCAGTTCCAATTGCGCCGCCGCTTCGAGCGCCTCCTTCTTGGTGTCCAGCAATCCCTCGACGGCATCGAGGTATTGCTTCTGCAACTCGACGTAGGTCGAGATCGGAACGGCACCGAGTCGGTAGTGGCGATCGGCGACCTCCGCAGCCTCCTCGAAGTGCTGTGCGGAATCGGGGCGCCACCGCGCCATCTCCCGGAGTTTGGTCTCATAGATCAGCGCAGCCTCGATGACCTTCCGCTGAACCTCACGGGTGGTAACGTGGAACGAGACCTCCGCCTGCATCTGGCGGGCAGCCGCGGCCTCGATGTTACCCCTGTTTCGATTCCAAAGGGGCAACGGAAACGAGACAGCCACACCGAGGATTCGCTCACGTTCGCCCCCGGAGTTTTCTTCCGAGAATGTCGGTCCAACGCTGATGGGGGGGAAGCGCTCATTGCGTGCCAGGTCCACTCGAAAGCCCTGCTGCGCGAGTTCTACCGCGCGTGAACGCAGCTCAAAATTGTTTGTGCGAGCGAGCGCTAGCAGCACGCCCGTGTCTTCTGCCGGACGAAACCCTATTTGCGGTCGAGCCACCGACAACTGGGTCTCGGGCGGCAGGCCTCGGAGCTGATTCAGCTCCAGGAGGGCCGACTGCGTTGCCAGCGAGGCTTCGCTGGACCTGCGCTGGGCGTTCAACTCGGTGGCCTCGATGACCCGCATTTCAAGAAGGGGAGTAAGTCCGGCAGGCTCGCGTTGCACGAGCACCTCTCGTAACGCCTTGAAACGTTCGGCGACCTCGGCGGCGGCGGCCGACTTTTCCTCGGCGGCGAACAGGCCATAAGCGAGCGTTCGCACCCGCCCAGCGAGGGCGACCTTGAATCGGCCATAGCCCAAGGTGGCCAGATCAATATCCCTATTCGCAATGGCCTTTCGCAGGCCGATCCGCCCTGGCCACTCGAACGGTTGAACCACCGACACCGACCACGCCACCCCCTCGGAACTCAAGCCGCCGCCGCGCACGGCTTTCTGGCCAACATTCCCGCTCAATACGGGATCGGCGAACAGACCCGCCGTCGTACGGCCTGCCTTC
>CAZYJB010000776.1:0-2867 GCA_964647675.1 uncultured Verrucomicrobiota bacterium
GCTCCCACGCCGCCGGCGATGCGGCCACCGCTGCGCGAACAGTCCGGCACCGAGCGCGAATGGATTCACTTCACGATGGCGAACTACTACGCGCTGCTGAACTGCGGCGTGAACATGGTCCCCACCGCCGGCACGGCGAGCGGCGTCCACCCTGTGCCACTTGGGTTCGGTCGTGTGTACGTGCTGCAGCCCGACGGCTTCAGCTACGAGACTTGGAAGAACGGGCTCGCGGCCGGACGGAGTTTTGTGACGACCGGGCCGATGGTTTTCGCCAGTTTGAACGGCCGGCCCTACGGTGAACGGTTCACGGCGGAGGGCGTTTTCAACGCGAACATCACAGGGGAGGTTCTCAGCGAGCAACCGCTGGCGTTCGCCGAGGTGATCCACGATGGCCAACCGGTGCGGACCATCATGGGCCGGAACGAACGCACCCCTTCAGGCGCGTATCGAACGGCGATTCGTGTGGACGTGCCCGTGACCCAAACAGGCTGGCTCGCGGTACGATGCTGGGAGGATCGGAGCGGTGGCCGCGTCCGTTACGCCCACACGGCGCCGTGGCATGTGAGCCTCGGTGGACTTCCGATTGCCGCGCCCAAGGCCGATCGTGACTACCTGGTCGACCGGGTGAGGCTGGAAATCGAGCGCAGTCGCGAGCTGTTGCCGGCGGAGGCAGTCCAGGAATACAAGGAGGCGCTGAGGTACTACGAAACACGGCCGGTGCGCCAGGCAGTCGATCCCTCCGTGCGCGGTGATCCCTTCGATCCGAAGGACTGGGCGGGTGTCGAAGGGAAGGTCGCCATGACCCCCTATCCAGGCGGTCGGCATCCCCGGATCGGATTTCTCGACGGTGCGCTCGATCCGCAGCGCGAGACCAAGGTCACCGTTTTCACGCCGTGGGACCCCGCGAGCTACGTGGTTGTCGATGTGCCCGAGGCGATCTGGTCGAACCTCGGTCTCACCTACCTCGCGCACACGCACATCGACACCGTGTGGGACGCGCAAGGCGTCAAGCTTCCGCAACTCGAGTGGAGGCGTCTCGACGACGGAGCGCTGGCGCACGAGCGCACGTTGCCCAACGGCATTGCCTTCGGTGCGAAGGTGGTTGCACGCGAGCGCCGCGTGGAGATGGAACTGTGGCTGAGGAACGGGACACCGGAAGCGCTCACGGACCTGCGCGTTCAGAATTGCGTCATGCTGAAGGGCGCCGCCGGCTTCAATGCCCAGAGCAACTGGAACAAGCGACTCGACAAACCATTCGCGCTCGCCCGCTCCGACGCGGGTGATCGCTGGATCATCACCGCGTGGGAGCGTTGCGACCGGCCGTGGGCCAATCCGCCGGTCCCCTGCATTCACTCGGACCCGAAGTTCCCCGATCTTGCGCCCGGCGAGACGGGGCGGATCAAGGGTTGGTTGTGGTTTGTCGAGACGTCCGATGTGGATCGGGCGTTGCATGAGTTGGAGCAGGCATTCTCGCTGGTCCGGACCGGGCCCGCGGTTCGTTGACCTCCTCGGTCAGGTTGTTGCTCACCGGGCGCCCCGTGTCGTCTGGGGAGTCGATCGCTGCCCGGCTTGCTCCATGCGTTGGGCGTAACTTCGGTCAACCATGGGGATCGGGACCCAACAGCGCTCCGGACAACGCCCCAAGTTTAGGCCAGCAGTTCGTTGATGACCTTGCCTCCGAACTGGCTGAGCTGCTTGTAACGACCGGCGTGAAGGTAGGTCAGCTTGTTGTCGTCGAGTCCCAGGAGGTGCAATAGCGTGACGTGCAGGTCACGGATCGGGTGGACACAGTCCACGGCGCTCGCGCCCAGCTCGTCGGTCGCACCCACGATCGAACCCCGCTTCACGCCGCCGCCCGCGAGGAGCATGGTCATGGCGTCCGCGTTGTGGCCGCGACCCAGGGAATACACCCCGCCGCGTTTGTTGTTGTCCGGGGTGCGACCGAACTCCCCCGTCCAAATCACCAGGGTGTCGTCCAGCATGCCGCGCTGTTTGAGATCCCGAATGAGGCCGGCCATGGGCCGGTCCACGCTCCGGATCCGCTCCGTGTGCGCGCGTTCGAGGTAGTCATGACTGTCCCAGCCTCCGCTGAAGATCTGCACGAAACGGACCCCTTTCTCGACAAGTCGACGGGCCATCAGGCACTGGCGCCCGAACGTCGACGTGTCGGGGCTGTCGAGCCCGTACAGGTCGCGGATATGGCGCGGTTCGTCGCCGAGGTCGAGCACCTCGGGGACCTCCATTTGCATGCGGTAGGCCAGTTCGTAGGTGTCCATGCGCGCGGCGAGGTCCCGCTGCTCCGGGTGGGAGGAGGCGTACCGCGAGTTCAGGAAGTCCAGTTCGTCCAGGGCGCGTCGCTGGTGTTCGCGGGATTTGAACGAGGGCGGGCTGAGGTCGAGGATGGGGGATCCCTCGGTCCGGAGGCGCGTGCCCTGGTGGTGGGCGGGAAGAAAGCCATTGCTCCAGTTGCGGGATCCGCCCTGGGGAAATGCGAGTTCGGTCATGACGACGTACCCGGGCAGGTTCTGGTTCAACGTGCCGAGGCCGTAGGTGGCCCAGGCCCCCAGCGCGGGATCGGCGCCGAGGCGGCTCCCCGTGTTCATGTGGTAAAGCGCCTCGGGATGGTTCAGTGACTCCGCCTGGCATCCCCGGAAATTACAGAGCTCATCCGCAACCTCCGGATCCGCGAGATACTTCCACTGATCACACATCTGGATGCCCGACTGCCCGGCCCGCCGGAACTGGAACGGGCTGCCCACAAAGAATTTGAAGCCCGTCTCCTGGCCGCGCGTCAGCTTCGACTCGGTCTTGTGGAGCTCCGCGAGTTTCGGTTTCGGATCGAACGTGTCCATGTGCCCGGGTCCTCC
>CAZYJB010000777.1:0-2867 GCA_964647675.1 uncultured Verrucomicrobiota bacterium
CGCCACCGTGTATAGACGTCCAACGCCCTCGGCATCGCGACTCACCGCGTACAAGGCTCCGGTGAACGGACGCACGTCCAGCGAAAGAACCTGCTCACGGGCACCAAGGCCTGACAGCACGGGACCCGCCACCACCGGCCCGCCGCGATCCAGGAAGGTCACCAGCGAGTTGGTTGCCGTCAGTCCATGCACGAGGACTTGCGCCATGGCTTCCGAAGGTGGGGACACCGCCGCCGCCAGAGCCGCCGGCAAGAGTAAGAGAGTTTTCATGCGTCGCTTTTCCACCTCCTCAACGTGCCGGCCCGCGAATCGGATGCATCACGACCGGCACGCGATCCGTCGATGACGCCGGCAGCACGGGAATCCAGCTCGCGTTTCCTCGCGGTGATGCCTTTCCATTCGCCGCATGAGCGATCCTGCTGCGGATTCAGCCGCGGCCACCGTGATTCAGCGCCAGCTCGACGCGTACAACGCACGAAATGTCGACGCGCTCGTGGCGCTCTATGCGCCGGATGCGGAGCTGTTCGAACACCCGTCGAAACGACTCGCCTCCGGACGGGACGAACTGCGGTTGCGCTTCGCCGAGCGTCTTCGTGAACCCGACCTCCATGCGCGCCTGCTCTACCGCACCGTGCAGGGCAATCTCGTCGTCGACCACGAGCGCGTGACGCGGAACTTCCCCGAAGGACGCGGCACTCTCGAGCTCGTGATGATCTACGAGGTCGGCGACGGACTCATCCGCCGCGCGTGGGCGATCCCAGGCGCGCGGCGTCTCGGCTGAGCCGGTGTCCAGTCCCAAGGCGTCGCCTTGGGCGATCGCCGGGCCCACTCCCGGGCTGGGAGGTGTCGGCGCCTTCGCGTCTTCGCGTCCGCGCGCGTGCGCGCGAGGCCCAACCGAGTCCAATCGATTCCCGCCGGGCTCCCTGAGGATTCCTTGCGCCGGTGAGAGAATTGTTGCTGACGACCCGGCGCGGATCAGGAACCTCCCCGGGATGCCCCGTCGGGAACCTCCGCCCTCCCGCGTCCCGCTTCCGCAGCCGCCACGGCCTGCGACGGCTTCCATCCCGTCGCGCGCGCGTTCGCGGTCCGGCCCCTTTCCCCCGCTCGCGCTTCTGGTTCTCGCCGCAGCCGAAGGAATCGTCGGGACGACCGCGAGCCACGCCCAAACGCCGAACGCAGTCCCGGGCTGGACGGAAGCCACCGGCTATCGCTTCCGCGCGCTGACGGTACCCCAGGAAGGTCGGACCGGATTCCAGCGACTCGACGGTCCCGCGCTGGGCATCTCGTTCAGCAACCGGCTCGGTGCCGCGACCGTCTCTACCAACCGCTTGCTCGAGATCGGTTCGGGCGTCGCGCTGGGCGACGTCGACGGCGATGGCCGCGTGGATATCTATCTGTGCGGGCTCGAGTCGGGCAACGCGCTCTATCGCAACCTCGGCAACTGGAGATTCGAAGACATCACCGCCAGCGGGGGCGCCGGCCTTGCGTGCGCCGGACAGTTCTCCACCGGTTGCGCCCTGGTCGATCTCGAGGGCGATGGCGACCTCGATCTGCTCGTCAACGGACTCGGCTTCGGCACGCGGAGCTTTCTCAATCGCGGCAACGGAACATTCGAGGAACGGGCCGATCTCGGATTCCTCCGCATGATGGGCGCGACCTCGTTTGCGATCGCGGACATCGATCTCGACGGCGACCTCGATGTCTACGTCACCAACTACCGCACCGACTCGTTCTTCGACCGTCCGCGCGGACTGCGTCTCGAGATGCGCCGGCAGCCGGACGGTTCGCAGATCGTGGAACCGCGCGAGCGATTTCTAACCCTGCCCATGGCGGACGGCGTTCCCTTCGTGGTCGAGCGGGGTGAACCGGATGTGCTCTACATCAACCGCGGCGATGGACGCTTTGTACCCATTCGCTGGGATTCCGGCGCGCCGCTTTCCGCACCGCCCACCGACTGGGGCCTCTCCGCCGTGTTTCGCGACCTCAACCGCGACGGCTGGCCCGATCTCTACGTCTGCAACGACTTCGTCCACTGGCCCGACCGCATCTGGCTCAACGACTCGGGGCGACGCTTCCTCGTCGCGCCGTCCCAGACCGTGCGCAGCGTGAGCCTCGCTTCCATGGCGGTGGACTTCGCGGATCTCGACCGCGACGGCTTCGACGATTTCATCGTGGCGGACATGCTGAGTCCCCGTCGCGGCGACCGCGTGCGCCAGCGACCCGACACTCTCGATGGCAAGGTGCGCTGGCCGGTGGAGGAGCCTGAATTCCGCCCGGAGACACCGCGCAACACGCTGCATCGCGCACGCGGCGATGGCACCTTTGCGGAGATCGCACAATACGCCGGCCTGGCCGCCACCGACTGGACGCCGGGCCTCGCCTTTCTCGATGTCGACCTCGACGGTTGGGAGGACCTCCTGGTGGCCACGGGCAACCTCCACGACGTCCAGGATGCCGATGCCCTCGCGGCGCAGGCACAAATCCCCGCACGCACTCGCGACGGCGGAACGCCGGAGTCGCGGCGGCGGGAGCGGGACCTTCTCCCGCCGCGGCGCACGCCGCTCATGGCTTTCCGCAACCGCCACGATCTCACCTTCGCATCGGTCGGCGAGGCCTGGGGCTTCCACGATCCGGGCTTCGCGCAGGGCATGGCGTTCGGCGACCTCGACGACGACGGCGACCTGGACGTGGTCCTGAACGTCATGAACGAGCCCGCGCGCCTCTACCGCAATACCAGCACCGCACCCCGCCTCGCCCTGCGTGCCCGCGGACAGCGTGCCAACACCCGAGGCGTGGGAGCGCGCCTGGTCATTCGCGGCGGCCCCATCATACAGAGTCAGGAACTCATGGCCGGCGGACGCTTCGCC
>CAZYJB010000778.1:0-2854 GCA_964647675.1 uncultured Verrucomicrobiota bacterium
GCCGCGCCGCCGATCACGCGCAGCACCTCCCCAGGCACCCACCCGCCCCGCACACTGCGCCGGGTGAGCAGTCCGAACGCGAACAGACCGAGCAACGGTCCATAGGTGTAACCCGCGATCTTGAGGACCAGCGCGATCACCGAACTGCTGGCCCTCGCCTGGAACGCCAGGATCGTCGCGAGAAGCAGGATCGCGAACACGAAATGGAACACATGCCGCAACCGCGTGCGCCGGACCTCGGTCATGCCTGGATCCGATTCCGTCCCAAGAATGTCGATGCAGAAGGACGTGGTGAGCGTGGTCAGCACCGAGTCCGCGCTCGAGAACGTCGCCGCGGTCAGTCCGAGCAGGAACATCACCGCCGCCGCGCCTCCGAGGTGCTGCAGTGCCAGGGTGGGGAACAAGTGGTCGGTGCGCTCCGGCAGCGCGATGCCGCGCTCGCGCGCGAACAGGTAGAGCAACGCGCCGAGCATCAGGAACACCAGGTTCACCAGAACCACGATCCAACTGAACCAGTGGATGTTCCGCTGCGCCTCGCCCAGCGACCGGCAGCTCAGGTTCTTCTGCATCATGTTCTGGTCGAGCCCGGTCATGCAGATCGCGATGAACGCGCCACCGACGAACTCCTTCCAGAAATTGTTGGCCGGCGCCCAGGCCCACTCGAACACACGCACGTGGCCACTGCGCCACACCGCGCCCACCCACTCGAACGGTCCATACCCCAGCTCGCGCACGATCACGGCCACCGACAGGAACAGGCCGAGCAGCAGAAACGCCGACTGAAAAAGGTCGGTCCACACCAGCGTCTTGATGCCGCCGCGATAGGTGTAGGCGAGCATGAGGGCGATGATGCCGCTCACCGAGGCCCAGAACGGCACGCCCCAGGCGTCAAAGACGAATCGCTGAGCCACACCCGCAGCCAGGTACAATCGCGCGGCCGCCCCGAGCAGCCGCGATCCGAGGAAGAAGACCGAGCCCGTCTTCTGCGCCACCACTCCCAGGCGCCGGCCGAGGTAGGTGTAGATGGAGGTCAGCTCCATCCGGTAGTAGAGCGGCAGGAGCACGTGCGCGATCACCACGTACCCCAGCACATACCCCAGCACGGTCTGCAGGTAGGTGAACTGAATGTCGCGGACGCGCCCCGGCACGGAAATGAAGGTCACGCCCGACAGCGAGTCGCCGATCAGGCCAAAGGCCACCACGTACCAGGGCGATGCGCGGTTCCCAAGGAAGTACGCGGCATTGCCCGCGTGACGCGAGGTGACCCACGCGATCCCCATGAGGATCGCGAAGTAGCCCCCGACGCACGCCAGGATCAGCGCGGGTGACAGCATGCGCGGCGTGGTGTCGTTTCCTGCGTGTCGTGGGCCGGGCTCAGGCCTTTTCGTTCAAGACGCGGGCCAGTGCCGCGAGATGCCTTGGCACTGCTTCGAAGGGGTCCTCGGCGGACTCGTACTCGAGCGCCACCCAGCCCTGGTACCGCGCGCGCCGCAGGATCGCAGCGAGGCGCGGGAGATCCGACGGCTCGGACTTTCCGCCGCGCCGGCGCAATTCCACCTTCACCTGCACGTTTACCGCGTAGGGCGCGCAACGCTCGAGGTCGGCGTAGGGGTCGTCGGTGTGAAAATTGCCGGTGTCGAGATTGATGCCGACCCACGGATTCCGCACCGAGCGCACGATGTCGATGAGGTCGGCGGGTTCGGCGACGATGCCGCCGTGGTTCTCGATGCCGAGGAAGACCCCCGCCTTCGCCGCCGCCTCGCCGCACTCCTCGAGCGCCTCGAGGCAATTCCGTTTGGCTTCCGCCATCGACTGTCCCTCGAGGTTGCCGGCGAACACGCGGATGTGCGGCGCACCCAGAATCTGCGCGCGCGCGATCCATTCCTTCACCGATGCGATCTCGCGCGTCCGCTTCTCCCCCTTGGGAACCGTGAAGGTGTTGCCGACCGCGGTACCGCTCAAACTCACGCCGCGCAGGAAGGCATGGCGTCGCAGCGCGAGGAGGAACCCGGTGTCCGGCGGATCCGGAAAGTAATAGCTCGTCACCTCCGCGCCGTCACAGCCGTGCTCCGCACACCAGTCGATGAAGTCGGTCATCGTCCACGCGCGCGGTCCCGGTGGCTGGCCCTTGGCATCCCCCTGCCCGTCGCGGAAGAACTGCCGGAAGGAGTACGCCGCCAAGGCAAGCCGCAGGCGCGGTTCCCCCGGGCGCGCCCAGGGCTCCACGGCACCCGCCGCGGCGGCCAGACCAAGGGACGAGGCGGCACCCAAAAAGGTGCGGCGCGAGAGTGGGGACGGGTTCATCGCGCCGCCATCTTGGAACGGGGCGGAAACCGGTGCCACGCCGAAATCAGCCGCCACAGTTCCGGAGACTTCCCGGATTCAGCGACGCAGCTCCACCCCGTCCGGCCACGCCGCCCCGGAGTCGATCCATCGCTGGAGCAGCTCGAGCTCCGCCGCGTTCAAGGCGGGAAACTGCGCGCGCTTGGACACGGGCGGCATCTCCATCTCGGTGACCCGACCGTTCACGAGATCGACCAGCGGACTCCGCCCCGCGTGGCCCGCCAGCACGGCGGGCGCACCGGATTGTCCGCCCGCGAGCATCGCCTCGCGCGTGGTCAGGCGGTACCCGCCGCGCGGGCGTTCACCCGAATGACAGGGCACGCAGGAGCGCTCGAGCACGGGACGAATGTCGCGCGCGAAATCCACCATGACCGTCGACCGTCCCTCGACTTCGCCACGGCCCGACCCCGCACCCGCACCCGCACCCGCACCCGCGCCGTTCGGCGTGCCGACCACCGCGGCGAGCGGCCGAGCGCCACTCTCCTCCCGACAACGCCGGCGCCCGCCACCG
>CAZYJB010000779.1:0-2846 GCA_964647675.1 uncultured Verrucomicrobiota bacterium
AACCGTGGTACGCGGACGCCTGCGACACGAGCGCGTCGCGGAGCCCGGCCGGGAGGTGGCCGCCCGAGACCGGGAGCTTCTGCTGGAACGTCTTGATCCCGACGCGCCCCTCCGACCACTCGAGCGCCACGCGCGAGGTGTCGTGGCCGAGGCCCAGGCTCGCGAGCAGGTCGTCGGCCGTCTCGCCGTACCAGGCGCCGTCCTCGCCCTTCGCGAACGGGCTGCTGTCGCGGAACGTCACGCCAACGCTGGTGGCTTCGGGAGCGACGATGCGAAACTTCACGCGACCCTCCGAGTTCACCTTCGGATACTCCCGCCCAGGCTGGTTCGAGGTGGCCGACTTCCAGTCGCCGACAGCGGTATTCGTCTGGCCGGTGCAAAGCCGGCCGAAAACGTGAACGCACACGAGCATCTGGAAGAGTCGGGGTTTCATAGGCTGATTGAATTCGAGGTGATCAGGGTCGGGCCTTGCGCCAAGCGGGCATGCAGGGTCGCCATTCCTTCCAGCAATTCCCGGATTTTGGACAGAGGAAAGCACGCGCCCAGTCACGCCGAAGTCGCTCCCCCGGGTTCCCCGTTGAGTACCCGGTAACCATTCTGACTCCCCGGCTCTAAGCCAACACCTGAGGTGAACCGATCAAGGTCTTTGATTCGTTTTTCATAGGGGTGTTGGCTTAGTACATCTTGCACAAACCGACCTTTCGCCTTCGAATGCACTTCCAGGAGCCCCCGTTTCCCCAGGTCAATCCATCCTCCCCATGCCTGCCCCGTCTCGATACTCGTCCTTGAAGGCCATCCTGGATCAAGCCGCCGGGAACTCGCCCGCGACCTACCAGGGACGCGGGCGCTTCTGGAACCTGCCCCTGGCTGAATTCCTCGAATTCACGCTGTTCGGTGTCCGCCTCGTGGCCCCCGCCCGAATGCCGTCGAGTGCGCCGATCCCCGTGCTCCCACCCGTGCCCCGTTCCGGTGGTTCCTGCTGTCACGCACCCAAGGCCGGCGCTACGGCGGCCCCCCAAATCTCCCTGCTGAACCCGACCGTGCCCCGCGCGATCCCAGGTCGGGGGGCGGCGTCCGGCTTGATCCGGGGACTTCGTGGTCAGTCGCCCTTCGACGGCAGCCAGTTCTCGAGGCTGCCGTGGGGAGGTCAACCGGTCGCCGAGGACGACATCCGGATGATCGAGAAGTGGATCGACGACGGCTGTCCTGAGACCGATGCCGAGGCGCCGGCTCCCAGCATCGCCGAGGGCGACAACCAACTGGCGGCCCTGCATCGCGGCGACGCCGAGCATCCGCCGTCCAACCGCTCGCTGAACGATTTCCACGAGGAGTCCGGAAGCCTCAAGGCGCGGAAGAATGTCGAGAACCTCACCGCGGATGAGCTCGATCGGTTGGGCCGCGCCATCGTACGCATGCGCAGCCTGGACGAGTTCTGGCAGGACGAACGCTCGTGGGGTTACTGGGGACGACTGCATGGCAACAACTGCCAGCACGCCTGGGAGGAGTTTCTCACGTGGCATCGGGCCTACCTGTACTTCTTCGAGCAGCAATTGCAGGACATCGACCCCGCTGTCACCCTGCCCTACTGGGATTGGACCCAATCCCTCCAGGACTGGAAGGTGGGTACAGTCGACAGCGGCAACATTCCGATGGCTTACCAGTGCTGGCTCGATGCCGCGGCGTTGGAGGCCCTCTCCGGCCGCATTCCGGGTGATTGGCTAAGCAAGCTGCGGTCACTGGACACGCGTCGCTTCGGTTCCGCCAACCGCCTGTTCGCGGCGGCCGGGATCCAATACGTTCCCTTGCTCGATCCGTCCTCGCTGCAGCCGGCGCCGCCAAACTCCCCGACCCAGTCGGTGATCGATCAACTGCACCGCGTGAATCCGCTCTGGCACCGGCTGCGCTGGCCTGGACCCAACAACCCCACCCCCGAGACACACCCAATCTTCCAGGCCTATCCCACGCCCGATGACATCGAGCGAATTCTCGGCCTCCAGGACTTCTTCCAATTCGCCAGCGGTCCGGATTCCGATCACTTCTTCGGCGCCCTCGAGAATGTGCACAACTTGATGCACAACTTCACCGGCGGCATCAATCCGTTCTGGGAGACCTCCCTCGCATCGCTGCCCAGCACGTCCCGTTACGACCCGCAAAACCGGTTCGAACCACAATACGGAGACATGGTTTCCGCGGGGGTGACCGCGTTCGACCCGATCTTCTGGGCGCACCATTCGAACGTCGACCGTCTCTGGGCGGAATGGCAGAAGCGACACCAGCGGTCCGGTCCCGACAATCCCGACAGCAGCCTCGCGCCATGGTCCATGACCGTCGGGGACACGCTCTCAACCAGCCGCATGGGCTACGAGTACGTGACCTCCGCGCACGTGTTCGAAACCGCTCCCGACGCCGCCTTCACCCGGTTCCGTTCCGGGCTGGCCGGGGTGCCAACGATCGCCCTGACCGGGCATCGCCGCGCCGAGATCCGCCTGCACCGGGTGAAATTCTCGGTCCACGGAGGCTGTTTCGTGCGCGCCTTCCTGAATCAACCCGACGCGAATCCCCAAACGCCCGTTCGTGGCAACGACCGTTTTGTCGGCCAGGTCTCCCTGTTCTCCGGGTACTGTGTCGGCGGCCCCGGCCACTGCGAACCGCCGCCGGATGTGCGCCGAAAGTTCGACCTGCGACATCGTCATCGGAAGACGCCCGCCAATTTCCGCATCGATGCCACCGACGCCGTACGACGTCTCTCCGCCCAGGGCGAAACCGATTTCCGCATCACGCTTGTCGTCATGGACCTGCATGGCCGCGAGAAAAAGAACGGACTCTGGATGCACGCCGTCTCGCTG
>CAZYJB010000780.1:0-2840 GCA_964647675.1 uncultured Verrucomicrobiota bacterium
GACTTCTCAAATCAGCCCAAAGCTCGGCTGTGCGCACGCTTGCTGAAGCGACACGGTGGAACGGCCACGTGGAGCGCGAGGTCGGCCCGAACTATGGCCGACTCCTGCAACTCTACGCGGTGCACAAGGCCACCCGGGAGGCACGTCGGCGCGGGCTGACCGTGCAACGGAAGGCCCTGAAGGACGGAACCATCAAGCTCTCCATCCTCGGAGTGTGACCATGAAGACGCGCACCTTGGAATTGGTCGTTCATCCGACCGGAGAGTTGTCGATCGACGCCGTGGGCTTTCGCGGTTCGGACTGCGAACAGGCGACGGCGTTCTTCGAACAGGCGCTGGGCCTCGTGCGCCAGCGACAACGCAAGCCCGAGCACCAGGCCCGGGCTCGACGACACACCGTCCAACCCCTCCAGCAATGATCCCGACCAACTTGCGGGTGCTGGGGGACGGAACGGTGGAAGGCCTCTACACGGAGGCCATCGAACTCCACGCGCTCGGCCGGCTGCGGATGCGACGCGCGACGAGCATCGAGTTCGACGAAGACGCCCAACTCTGGCGCGTGCTCCAGCCGGACGGCCGGGAGTTGCATGCCGCCCGTTCGCGCGAGGACTGCCTGCGCTGGGAGAGGGCGTTCTTCAATCAAGACGTGGGCTGAGGGCTCACCAACAAAACCCCTGAGAGAGCCCGTCCTGGTTTCGACCGGGGCGGGTTCTCTCGTTTCCAAACCTGAACCAAGAGAATCATGAGAACACAAATCACGAACTACCTGCGGGCCGGGTATCCCGGTCTGTACCTGCTCTCGGCTGAGGAAACTCGCGTCGAGGCGGAATTGAAGTTGATCGCGGAAACGCTGGGGCACGGGCTCCACGCGTGGTCGGTGACGGAAGGCCTGGTGGACACGCGCGACGGACGGGTCCGGGACGCGGGCGATCCGCTCCAGGCGCTGGCGGCGTGGGAGGAACTCCCGGCCGACACCCTGGTTCTCCTCAAGGACTTTCATCAATTCCTGGAGGAGGCGAACCCGGTGTTGCTGCGGCGTGTGAAGGAATGCCTGCGGTCGGGGAAGACCAAGGGCAAGGCATTGCTCGTGTTGGGATGCCGACTCGCGTTGCCGCCGGAATTGGAGCGCGATTTTGTCGTCGTGCCGTTCGCACTCCCCGACGCAACCAGCCTGGGTGTGGTCCTCGACAACATCGCTCGGAGCGCCCAGTTGGCGGTGCCGGCGGACGACCCGCGCGAACGCCTGCTGGAAGCGGCGAGCGGTCTGACGTCCATCGAAGCCGAGAACGCGTTCGCGTTGTCGGTCGTCGAAGCGGGGCGCCTCGATCCGGCGGTCGTGGCACGGGAGAAGGCGTCGGAGGTGAAGAAGAGCGGGCTGCTGGAGGTTTGGCCGGCCGGACAGTCGATGGACAGCATCGGCGGCTTGGACGAACTCAAGGCCTGGCTGCGGCAGCGACGGGACGCCTTCGGGCGGGAAGCCCAACAGTTTGGCCTCCCGGCGCCCAAAGGGCTCCTGATCGTTGGGTTGCCCGGCACCGGGAAAAGCCTGACCGCCAAGGCGACCGCGGGGGTGTTCAATCGCCCGTTGCTGAAGCTCGACGCGGGACGGCTGTTCGGAGGCCTGGTGGGACAGAGCGAAGCCAATCTGCGGTCGGCGATTGCGACCGCGGAGGCGATTGCGCCGTGTGTGATGTGGATCGACGAGCTCGAAAAGGGGTTCAACGGAGCGCGAAGCTCGGGCAGTTCCGATGGTGGGACCACGAGCCGGGTGCTGGGCACCTTCCTCGGCTGGTTGCAGGAGCGCCGGACGCCGGTGTTCGTCGTGGCGACCGCGAACGACGTCAGCCAACTCCCGCCGGAGTTGCTGAGGAAGGGACGATTCGACGAGTTGTTCTTCGTCGATCTCCCCGATGACGCAGAGCGAGAATCGATCTGGCGCCTACAGATCGCGAAGTACGGCCGGGACGCGGCGAACTTCGACGTCCAGCAACTGGCCAAGGCGAGCGAGGGGTTCACCGGCTCCGAGATCGAGCAGGCGTTCATCGACGCCTTGCACGAGGCGTTCAGCCGCCGCGACGAACCGGCCGACCTGTCGGTCATGATGCAGGTCCAGCAGGTGGTGCCGTTGAGCCGCCTGATGACCGAACAGATCACCGCCCTGCGCCAATGGGCCAAGGGACGGGCAAGGCCGGCGACGGCGGCCAAGAAGTCCTCCGCCGAGCGGCGGATCCAGAGCTGACGGAAGCTCGACGGGCAGGTCTCGCGCGGGCGGGGCCTGCCTGTCCCCTTTCCGAGATCAGAGCGGGAGGAATTCGACCCGGTTGGCGAAATCCTCAGGCGTGCCGCACTGCGCCAACATCTCCAGATCGGCCACACACTGGCCGATCGTGATGTCCAATTGATGGCCATAGACCACCCCAGCGAAGGAGCGACCGGTACGCTGGCGGAGGGTGGCCTCTGCAAGCAGATCCTCGTCCTGACTGAACAAGACGCGGCCCAGTTCGGCAGCGCGATCAAGAAGCTCCGGGTCGGGAAGCCGGGTTGTTCCATCCACCTGGGCCGTCATCACATCCACGCCACGCAGAAGCAGCCCCCGCGTGATCGCGCTCGGGACGTGGACGTCCATGTACAGTCCGACGCTCACGGCAGCTTGCCGAGGCCGCGCAACCGCTTCCGGATCGGGGACTCGGCAGCCTCGGTGCGACGCTTCCGGTGGTCGCGTAGTTGCGCCTGGATCGCGTCGTCGAGATCGAGCTTGTGGTCGTGGTAAAACGCCAGCGCCGCGTGGATTTGCCCAAGGGAGAGGTGCGGGTGCTGAAAGTGGATTTCCTCCGGGCTCCA
>CAZYJB010000781.1:0-2839 GCA_964647675.1 uncultured Verrucomicrobiota bacterium
CGAGCGCCCCGCCGATCCCGCGATCCGAGGGGCGTTTCCGTTTCGTGACACGCTACGATTCCCCTTTCGGGGGGTTGCACGGTCCCCGCCACTTCGCCTATCACTCGCGGGATGCCGTCCTCTTCAGAGTTGGGTGCCGATCTGCCCTCCTCCTCCCGCGCGACGACCAACGGCGAACCCATCGTGACCATCCGTGGTCTCTCCAAGATCTACCAGCAGGGAGACGTCCAGATCACCGCCCTCAACGAGGTCTCCCTCGACATCGCGCCCGGGGAGTTCCTCGTGCTCATGGGCCCCTCCGGCTCCGGCAAGTCCACGCTCCTGCACCTGATCGCAGGCATCGACCGCCCCACGCGCGGCGAACTGCACGTGCAGGGCATCGATATCTCGCGGCTCAACGAATCCCAGCTGGCCGACTGGCGGAACCAGAATGTCGGTTTCGTCTTCCA
The DNA here is from genome assembly GCA_964647675.1 of uncultured Verrucomicrobiota bacterium. Classification (GTDB taxonomy): domain Bacteria; phylum Verrucomicrobiota; class Verrucomicrobiia; order Limisphaerales; family CAIMTB01; genus CAIMTB01. The sequence goes on from CAZYJB010000781.1 coordinate 450, forward strand.
AAGCTTCAACCTGGTGCCGGTGCTCACGGCCTTCGAGAACGTGGAACTTCCCCTCCTGCTCACCCGACTCGGCCGCGCGGAACGCCGGCGTCTGGTCGCCACGGCACTCGAACTGGTCGGCCTCTCCGAGCGCCAACATCATCTGCCCAAGCAGATGTCCGGCGGGCAGGAACAGCGCGTGGCCATCGCGCGCGCGCTGGTGACCGACCCGCATCTGGTGGTCGCCGACGAGCCCACCGGCAACCTCGACGCCCACTCCGCGCACGAAGTCCTCTCCATCCTCCAATCCCTGAGCCGTGACCACGGCAAGACGGTGATCATGGTCACCCACGACCCCAAGGCGGCCGCCTTCGGCTCGCGCCAGGTCCATCTCGAGAAGGGGGAGCTGTCCAAATGACGCTTCCGGGTTTCGTGTTTCGCAATGCCTTCCGCAACAAGCGCCGCGCGCTGCTGTCCACGCTCAGCGTGGCCGCCTCCCTGTTCCTGCTCGTGACTCTGCAGACGTTCCTGCGCGAACTCACCGTCCCACCGGAGGACATCGGCTCTTCGCTGCGCATCGCGGTGCGCAACAAGGTCTCGCTCGGCATGCCGCTGCCGGCGCGCCAGCGGCCCATCATCGAAAAGGTGCCGGGCATCGCCGCGGTGACACCGTTCACCTACTTCGGCGGACGGTTCCGCGACGAGGAGTTCACCCCCTTCGCGCAATTTGCCGTCGACCCGCCCGCCTTCACCAACGTGTTCGTCGACGCCCACGTTCCGCCGGAGCAGCTGGCCGAATGGTTCAAGGACCGCAACGCCTGCATCGTGGGCAAGGACACCTTGGATCGCTACGGGATCAAGGTGGGCGAGCGCATGCGCCTCACCGGCACGTTCTATCCGATCGATCTCGATCTGAAGATCGTGGGCGCCTACTCGGGAACGCCCGACGACCGATCGGTCTTCTTCCATCACAAGCACCTCGACGAGATGCTCGGGGGCAGCCAGACGGTCGGCACCTGGTGGGTGCGCGCCGAGTCCGCCGAAAAGGCCCCGGAGGTCATCAGCACGCTCAACGCCACCTTCGCCAACACCGCAGCCGAGGTGAGGGCCGAGACTGAAAGCGCCTTCCAACTCGGGTTCGTCTCCATGTGGGGCAACATCCGCCTCCTCATCGGCTCGATCTCCAGCGTGGTGGTTTTCACGCTGCTGCTGGTGGCGGTAAGCACCATGAGCATGGCCATCCGCGAGCGCTTCCGTGAACTGGCCATCCTCAAGGCGATCGGCTATCGCCGCCGCGAGCTCTTCGGTTTCATCCTCGCGGAAAGCTTCGGGCTCGCCATGGCGGGTGCGATCCTCGGCGCGGGCGGGGCCTACGCGCTCTTCTCCTCCCTCGACATTCAGAAGCTCTCCGGGGGCATGTTCATCTCGTTCGAGGTCACGCCCCGCCTGGTGGCCATGGCCTTCACCGTGGCGGCCACGCTCGGTATCGTCGCCGCCATTCCGCCCGCCGTGGCGGTGGCACGCACCAGCGTGGTGGATGGATTGAAGACCCTCGACTGAACCGGTCTCATGGCCCTGCCCCTGCGCTATAACGTCCGCAATGTCATCGTCCGCTGGCGCTCGACGCTGACCACCATCGTCGGCATCGCGCTGGTGGTGGCCGTCTACGTGCTCATGCAGGCCATGGCGGCCGGCATCGAGAAGAGCAGCGCCAACACCGGCAGCCCGGACAACCTCCTCATCATCCGCCGCGGTTCGACCGCCGAATCCAGCAGCATCGTGTCGCGCGAACAATTGCGCACCCTGCTCTACAGCCCGGAGATCGCGCGAACCGCAGGCGATGAACCGCTCGTCTCGGCCGATGTCCTCGTGCTCCTCAACCAACCGCGCCGCGACGGCGCCGGTGAAGCCAACGTGCTCATGCGCGGCGTGTCGCCCCGTGGACGCGATCTGCGCGCCCAGGTCAAACTGATCGACGGCCGCTGGTTTGAACGCGGCAAACGCGAGGTGGTCGTCAGCCAGCGGCTGGCCGCACGGTTTGCCGGCTTCGGCATCGGCGAGGAGTTCAAGTCCGGCCCCGCCACGTTCCGCGTGGTGGGCCACACCGACGCGGGCAAGAGCGCCTTCGATTCCGAGGTCTGGATGGATGCCGACGAGGCGCGCGCGCTCTTCGATCGCGAGCAGTATTCCAGTCTGTTGCTGCGCCCGAAAGATGCCGAGTCCGCCACCAACCTCATCGCGCGGCTCGAGAAGGACAAACGCCTGCAACTGGTCGCCCACGTCGAGAGCGCCTACTACGCCAAGCAGACCGGCACCGCCACACCCATCAAATGGCTCGGCAACTTCCTCGCCATCGCGATGTCGGTCGGTGCGCTGTTCGCCGCGATGAACACCATGTACGCCGCGGTGGG
>CAZYJB010000782.1:0-2837 GCA_964647675.1 uncultured Verrucomicrobiota bacterium
GCACGCGCGCCCGCGTGAATTTGGACCGCTCGAAGGCCTCGATGCCGCCCGGATTCCCGCCCGCCTCCAGTCCGGCCAGATGCTCCTCGATTTCACGTCGACCCTCCGCCTCCCGGCCCGCGCGCAGATACGACTGCGCGAGCAGGTAGCGCGCCGCCGTGTGGAGCCGATCCGGGTCCAATGCGAGACCCTCTTTGAAGGCAGCGATGGCGGCGTCCCACTGTTGCAACGCCATCCGCGCACGCCCCAACTGAAAGCAGGTCGCCGTGTCGCCGGGTTCGAGCACCCGCACATTCTCGAGCGCCTTGACCGCCTCCTCCGCGCGCGCCAGGCGCAGATGGGCGGAGCCCTGGATGAAGTAGGGCGCCGCGGTGTTCGGAGCGAGCTGCAATGCGAGATCGGCCTCGCGAATGGCCTGCGGCGCGTCGCCTGCCAGCAGGTACGCGTTGGCCAGGTTGAGATGCACGTCGGCATCCTGCGGCACGAGGCTCGCGGCGCGGCGGTACACGGTCAGCGCATTGGTGGCATCGCCCTGCTCCAGGTGGTTCCGGCCGGTGTTCATCAGCCGCAGGAATTCCTCCGAAGGGACCGGCGCCGCGGCCGACTCGCCGCGCCGCGCCGCGTCCGCCGCCGGCTGTCGACCACAGCCCAACAACGAGACGGCGCCCAGCACGATGCAAATAAGGCTCGTTGCGCGCCGAAGCATGACAGCGATCGTAGGCCACGCCGGCGGTCCCTGTCGAAGTCCGTCCGCGCCGGCGCAGATTCCCTCCCGATTCCCGCGCCCTGCTACCGCACCGACGCGCGCAGACGGAAATAGACCCGCGTCGCATCTCGCGAGGGAGACGTCACCCGCCAGGTGAGGCGTTCGCGGCCTTCGCCTTCCGGCGTGCGCGAGACCAGTTCGAGCAGCGAAGCCGCATCGGCCCAGGCGAGCAGGTCGGTGGATGAGTCGAGGACCAAGTCGACGCCAGTGGCCGCGAGCGCACGCGGATGGCTGAGGAGCAACTCGCCGTTGGGGCCGTGAACAGCGGTCAGGGCACGCGACGGAAGGCCCGGCGGAGTGCCGAGCGCGTAGTCGATGAGATCGCGCTCGCCGTTGCCATCCCGGTCACCCGCCGGATCCGCGGGAAAGGTCGAGTCGTCCGGCCAGCCCGGACTGCCCCCCAACGCCGCACTCGCACGCCAGTTTGAAGGAACGTCTGGATCCGGACTCGCTTCCGGGTGACCCAGCACGAGGCTATAGCCCGCGTCGCCGCCCGTCGGCCAGGGCGCCTGATCATCGTAGGTGAACTCCGAGATCGTGCCGTTCCACCGGTCCTCGAGCTTGAGGGTCTCCCCGCCGTTGCTCAGGGCCGTCCCGCCCGCGAAGACGCCCGCGACCGGCCGGTTGGAGCCGTAGACAGCGGCGAATGCCGCGGCGTCGCGCACGACCACGACGCGCGCGCCAGGGGGCAGCGACTTGATCTCGCCGGTGGTGAAATCGAACTGGATGCCCTCGGTAAACCGGACGCCGTCCAGATCGAGGGTGACGTCACGACTGATGTTCAGGAGCTCGACGAACTCCGCGCCCTCGTTGCTGGCCGGGTGGTAGTGCAGTTCGCTGATCACCAGCCAGCGCTGGGCATCGGAGGGAGCCGCCTCGTAGCTCGTGACGTGGTTGGTCGCACCGTTGGCATCAAGCAGCACGAGGCGCTCACCGCGGCTCGAGAGATGCCCGCGATAGCCGCCCTGCACGAACAGCCCTTCGCCGCCCTTGGGGGAAACGGACCGCGCGCGGAACGCGGCCACGTTGGGACTCAGGTGGAGCGTGCCGTTCGCGGGAAGCACCGTGCCACCGGGAAAGGTGTGTTCCACGCCACCGGTAAGCCGCCACCCGGAGATGTCCACCGCGATGGGGTTCGGGTTCCGCAATTGCAGGTACTCCTCGTCCCGGATCCCGGAGGCCGGCCGGATCTCGAGATCACCGAACTCGAGGCGCGGCTCGACCGAGCTGGGCCGTACGTATCGGCCGGCGTGGAGTTCCGGGACGATGATCATGTCGCTGCTGGTGACGCTGTCGTTGAGGCCCTGGATGGCCAGCACATTGCGCCCGGCGCGAAGGCTGGACTGCATTCCCGAGAGGTCGAAGAACGTGAAGCCCGCGGGATTGGCCTCGCGCGAAACGGTGGACGCAGAGTTCCAGGCCAGCACCTGGGGGGCGTTGGCGGAGGCGACCCGGGTTCCGTTGAGGAACGCCACAAAGCCGTCGTCGAACTTCATGCGCAATTGCAGTCGGTCGAAGGCGGCGGGATCCGCGACATTGAACTCGAGGCGCAGCCAGACACTGTTGTTCGCCCGCATCGGCGTGTTCACGTCGGTGCCGATGAGACCCTCGTAGCCCGAACCACGCTCGTAACCGACGCCGGTGGTGCCACTCAGCCACCCCGTGACGGCGAATGGCTCGTTCGCGGGGTCCCCGGTCCAGGTCAGTCCCAAGGCGCCGCTGGTGGGCACCAGCACACGGACGGGTGCGCCCGCCACCACCAGCGCCGTATAGTTGGTGCTCGGTCCGGACCCGTTCTGAGGCAGCGGAATCTCGCCGCCGCGACCGACCACCTGCGTCTCGTAGATGTACCGGCGTCGGCCGGGCAGGTACTCGTTCTTCCAGCGCAGGATCGCCTCGGCCATGGTTTCCGCGGCGGGACTCGTGCTGGTGAAGGGCACGACCGCGCCACCCTGGAGCCACGACCCCCATTTCTCGAAGTCGCGGCGCGCGTCCGAAGGCACGATCGTCGGCGGATCCAGCCATTGAACTCGTTCCAGCGCAGCCACTGCGCCGCCTGGTCCGGATCGCG
>CAZYJB010000783.1:0-2836 GCA_964647675.1 uncultured Verrucomicrobiota bacterium
CGTTCGATGAAAAGCAGTCGCCTTGCCGCCCACGTCGCGCTAGGCTGCCACCATGACGGCTGAAAAGGTCAAAGCATTGCCGACAACAGAGAAGCTGCAGCTAATGGAGGCGTTATGGGAGGACCTTCGCATCCACTTTGAGCAAGCAGAGATCCCGCCGCGGGTTAGGGACTTGCTCGATGCCAGAAGGGCGCGCGTTCGGGCCGGTTCTGTACAGGTTTTAGATTGGGAGGCCGTCAAGGCAACAATTGGTGGACGATGATCTCGATCAGGATCTCCGAGGACGCAATCAAGGATCTGAGCGTAGGTTTTGCCTTTTATGAGGCGCAGCAGGAGGGATTGGGTGACTACTTTTCTGCCTGCCTCCGTGCGGATATCGAATCTCTGCGGCTGTATGCCGGCACCGGCCGGAAAGCCTATTCGGACTACCATCGCCTGTTGAGCAAGGTATTTCCGTTGGGGTGCTTTATACTTTGGAGGCAGAGACAGTAACTGTGTGGGCGGTGCTCGATCTACGGGGCGACCCCGAGTGGATCCGACACCGTTTGCAGGAGTAACATCGAACCATGCGCTCATGCTAGGGCGTGTCTTCAAACCCGGTCCGGATGAATAGTACTGAGCCGTGTTCGGTCTAAATTGGCGAACAAACTCATGGCTAAAGGGCCGCGGTTCTTTCTTCGGGATCCCGACTGGGATCTGCTAAAAAAATTAATGAGGCCTCGCCGATTGCGATATCGATAGCGCCTTGTGGTCGTCCGCCGCGGTGTCATCGCCGCATGATCGAGGCGATGATCTTCAGGGCCCGCACCGGGTGTCCTTGGCGCGATCTGCCCGAGATCTTCGGTCCGTGGAAAGGCGTCTATACCCGCTGGCGTCGATGGAGTCGTCTGGGGCTCTGGGAGGTCGTGCTTCGATGGCTTGAACCCTGCGCGCAAGGTCAGCTTCGCCACCTGGATGCCACGCACATCAAGCTGCATCAGGACGGTGCGAATCCCGCTGGAGGCCAATGTTTTCAGGCCATCGGCCGCACCAAAGGCGGCCTCAACACGAAGCTCACCGCGCTTGTGGATGGCAGAGGGCGAGCCCTCCATGTGCGACTGGATGCGGGGCAGAGGTCGGACTTCCAGGTGGCTGAGGAGATCGTTCCACCCGCTGGGAAGAGGGTGATGGCGGATAAGGGCTACGACAGCGCCAAGTTGCGCTCCCATTTCACGAGAGGAGGGGCGACAACCGGCATCCCGCCACGCTCCACAAGATGTGGGTTGGTTCCGTTCCATCGGGGCAGGTATCGGCTTCGTCACCGCGTGGAGAACTTCTTCCAGCGTATGAAACGCTTCCGGGGAATCAGCACACGGTATGACAAACTGCAGCAGCATTTTCTATCAGCTGTTCAGCGCGTCGCTGTACTGGATTGGATCTGTTTCAAGGTTTTAAGACACGCCCTAACCACCCTTTGCTGGCGGCTCGGCACTGGCCCTGGCGGTGCGCCACGATTGCCAACGCGGCTGATGTGCGTGGCCGGGTGTTAGCATAGCGCGGCGTTAGGCGTTGCTCGCGCGTTCACCCAGAACATGCCACAGACCACTGACCAAATCACACGACCATGCCGTTCACCAAGATCATACCGCTTCTGAGAAGTCTCGACGAAGCCAAGACTAAAGAGTTTTACATCGACTTCCTTGGCTTCAAGCTCGACTGGGCGAACCGATCCACAGGAGCGTTATTCATGCAGGTATCGTTGGACGAGTGCGTGCTGCACTTATCGGAACACAGCGGCGACGCGCGCCCGGGTGCGGCGATCAAGCTCCACACGAACAACATTGAGGCATACGTCGAGCAGTTGGTCGCCAAGGAATATCCACCGGAAGTCGCGGAACAGGGTCCGGGCGTGACAGAACAGCCGTGGGGCAGCTTGGACATGGTTCTTGTCGATCCGTCCGGAAATCGGCTCATTTTTACGAACGCAGACGGCCCTGTTGTCCCCGGCTCTTCGATCTACTCGGCAAATGACCGCAACGCCTAACATGCGCTCATGCTAACCACCGCTTACCCGCGGCTCGGCGCTGGACCTATCAGTTCGCCGTGATCGCAGTCGTAGTTTCACCGCGTCGCCGGGCGGTAGCATAGGGCGGCGTTGGGCAGCTCGTCACGGGCCGCTCGATGGTTCTAGCGCGTGGCTTGCGATCCGAGGTCAATGCGGTCTATAGTTCCCACGTGAGCGTTCAAGAGCTCAAAGACCAGATCGCGGCACTATCGCCCGAGGCGCAGAACGAGTTGATGGCGTTCTTGTTCCACGTGCGGCAACGCGAGGATAGCGAGTACACGCGCACGCTGACTCGGCGAGCCAACGACCGTGACCCTGCCCATTGGCTGAGCCCCGAAGAGTTTGAGAAGCGGTTGGACCAGAAGACGGGATGAGGGATGGAGTCGTTCGCGGTCTACATCCATCTTGAGTTGCTGGAGACTGTGCCGGCCAGAGGCGAGCAGAGGCGGCGAGTCATGGAGTTCGTCCGCTCGTTGGCGCAGGCGCCGCATACCCCGGGGGACTTCACCGACAAAGACGAGACGCTACGCACCAGGCAAGTGAAGATCGTCGGACAGTATGCGGTGACATACTGGGTAGATGCTCCAGTTCGCGCTGTCATGGTAGTCGATATTCGGCGAGCAGACGCTTAGAGCCTGTCTGAAAACTCCGATAGGCCCTGTTTTCGCAGAAAAGGGCCGGATGGTTAGGCGCGAGGAGGGATCCCGCGGCCGCGGGACGGGGATGCTCGGATCTCCCCCGCCTCGGCCAGCGCCAAAATCCCTCGCCGCAGGGCCGGTCGGAGTTTTCAGA
>CAZYJB010000784.1:0-2833 GCA_964647675.1 uncultured Verrucomicrobiota bacterium
GCGCAAGGACAATGCGGCGCGCGCCGAAGCGATCAACGACGCCGACGTCGTCATCGGCGCCTCGATCAGCGGGCGCGCCACGCTGGCCTCCGACCAGGGCGCCGAGCGTGTTCAACTGACGCGCGTCACGGCGAATGTGCTTCCGCTGCTCGGCGTGCCGGTGGCGCGGGGACGCGGATTCACCGAGAACGAGGAGCGCGAAGGCGCGGACCTGGTGGTCGTGGTGAGCCACGACTTCTGGCAAAGCCAGCTTGCGGGCGCCGGCGAGGTGCTGGGTCGCGCACTGCGGTTGAACGGCGTCGATCACACCATCATCGGCGTCATGCCCCCTGGCTTCTCCTATCCCGAGCCCGGCATTTCTGTCTGGAAACCGCTCGTGCTGGGTGCGCGCGGACAGGCTGAACGCGGTGACCGCTCCTTGCGTGCCCTGGCGCGCCTCGCGCCGGGCGTCTCGCTCGCGGCTGCCTCGAGCGACTTCCGCGCCCTGAGCCAGCGACTCAGCCAGGAGCTGCCGGCGGCCTCTCCGGCCGAGGCGCGCCCGGTGGTTCAGGTGGATTCGCTCCGCGTGAGCCAGTTCGGACACCTTTCGGCACCCATGGGCCTGCTCGCGACCGCGGCCGCCGCGGTGCTCCTGATCGCCTGCGTCAACGTCGCCATTATGTTCCTGCTGCGGTCGGCGGCTCGCCGGCATGAGATGATGCTGCGACTCGCGCTCGGCGCGGCACGGGGCCACATCTTCCGACAGCTCCTAGCCGAGTGTTCCGTGGTCTCTGCGCTGGGCACTCTGACCGGACTTCTGCTCGCCGGCGGCGGCCTCGCGCTGCTGAAGGCCTTCAGTCCGGAACAAATCCCGCGCCTCGCGGAGATCGGACTCAACGGCCCGGTGATCGCGTTCACCGGCGCCGTGCTCGCGCTGGTCACGCTGGCGGTCGGCCTCGCACCCGCTGTGTCGGCCTTCAACGTTGGCGCCCAGGACGCCGCGCTGCGCTCGATCCGCACCACGGACGGGGTGGCCGCACGTCGATGGCGCGACGGTCTGACGGTCGTCGAGATTGCGCTGGCGGTCACGCTGCTGGTCGGCGCCGGACTCACGTTGCGCAGTTTCGTCGGGCTGCTGCATGTCGACCTCGGCTTTTCTCCCGGTCGTCTCTACGCCTTCAAGACCAACCTGACACCGCAGGGACACCCGGACGCGGCGAGCGCCAATCAGTTCTACACGGCGCTCCTCGGCAAGATCGCGGCCGAGCCCGGCGTGACTTCGGTGTCCGCCGTTTCCTACCTGCCACTGAGCGGTGAGTCGCAGAACATCACCATCACCCCCACGTCCGGGAGCGACAGCCTAAGTGCCAGCGCCGACGAGACCCCGGTCGGCTGGCGTGCGGTGCGCGGGCCATACTTCGAATCGATGAAGATCGCGCTCCTCGGCGGGCGTTACTTCGAGGCGGGCGATCACGCGACGGCGCCTCTGGTGACCATCGTGGACGACGCGCTCGCGCGACGGCTGTGGAAAACCGAGCGCGCCGCGCTGGGGCAGCAACTGAGGGTCAACCAAGGCACCAACTCCGTCACCCGAACCGTCGTCGGCGTCGTGAGGTCCGTGAAGCACTTTGGACCCGGCCAGGAATCACGGCCCGAAGCCTACGTGCCGAGCGCGCAGGTTTATCAGCGCGGCATGTACACGGTCGTGCAGTCCGAACGCTCACCGGCGGAGCTCGCGGCACGCATCCGCACTCTGCTGGCGGAGGTCGATACGTCGGTGCCGATGTACTTCGCGGGAACGGTGGAGGAACGCCACACTGCGGTGTTGACCGTGCCGCGTTTTGTCGCCGGTTTGGTGACAGCTTTCTCGGTGCTCGCGCTCGTCCTTGCCGGGGTGGGTGTTTTCGGTGTCACGGCCTACGCCGTGGGACAGCGCGCGCGTGAGTTCGGCATTCGGTTTTCCCTCGGAGCCCAACGCTCCCACGTCGCCACGCTCGTCCTGCGACGTCTGGCCGGACAGGCGGGTCTCGGATCGGCAATCGGCGTCATTGTGGCTCTGGGAACGTCACGCTGGTTGTCCGGACTGCTCTTCGGCGTGGCGCCGACCGATCCCACCACGTTGGCGATGACAGTCGCGGCGATGGGCCTGACGGTCCTCGCGGCCAGTGTCGTTCCCCTTGCCCGTGCCCTGCGGGTGAGCCCTGTTGAAGCGCTCCGCGCGGAGTGATCTGCTTCGGTCGGTAGGGCGAGACGTCTCGGCCGAGCCGCTTCCTCACGGTCACCACAGCCCTTTCTCCACACCCGCGGCGCCACAGGGACGTGGCGCCCCACCTTTCCTGCACCCTTCCCAGGGGTGGGGCGAGGCGTCCCGGCCGAGCCGCTTCCTCACGGTCACCACAGCCCTTTCACCACACCCGCGGCGCCACAGGGACGTGGCACCCCACCTTTCCGACTCACCGCGCAGCGAGCACGCGCGCGGCCCAGGCGATGAAATGTTTCATGTTGGTGCGATCCTCGTGTCCGCCGTCGTGTTGCCGCCACGCCAGTTCCCCTTCCAGAAGCCCTGTATTCACCGCCGGCATGCGCGCGCTTCGATAGTCTTCGATCACACCCAGATCCCGCGCGCCGAGCAGGCGAAAAACCGGACCCGCCGCCACGGTCGCCATGAAGCTCCCCTGTTGGTCGAGCCAGTGCGCATCGCCACGCTCAGGAATGCCGTAGCTGATGAACGTCGGCCGCGGCGCGCATAGTGCGATGAGCTGATGCGAATCCACCGGCAGATCGCCGGCATGCCGACTTCCGAATCCCGCCTCCGCCGCGCCATATTTCAGGAAGTTGCCGGCCATCCAGTGGT
>CAZYJB010000785.1:0-2832 GCA_964647675.1 uncultured Verrucomicrobiota bacterium
CTCCCGCCAGACCTTTGCGCCAAGGCAGGGATTCTCGGCGCGCGACTACGTTCGATCCATGCCTCAGCCCGCGTTGAGAGCACGCGTGCGGTTCGCTCCGCCTGCCGCCGACCGCGCGAAACGCGAATGGTGGCTGGTCGCACTCGAAGCTGTGGAAGGCTTCGCCATTGGTGTCCGATTCTCCGAGTTGAAGAGTGGTGTGCCCGAGGACTCCCTCGTGAACATCGAGGAGAACGGCCCCGGGCGCTCGCCCTGCAAGCTGGAGAAGTCGTCGGAGACCTTCGGAGCCCAGGGACAGACATCCTCGCGCCCCGAAAGAGCGTTCGAAATAGGCCAGCAGCCCCCTTCCGGACGCGCACCGGCCCTCACCTCAATGCTTCCGGCGCCGCAGTTCCATCAGTCGAAGGCGATGCGAGGCATCCTGTTCCCGGCAGGTTTCCTTGCTGGCAATCAAAGCGTCCAAGCCCGGAAAGGGAACCATCACTCCGTCGATCTCGACCCGGCGTGCGTGGAGTTCCGCCTCCTCGAAGGTGACTTTCCACGCGCGGGTGCTGACATCGACCTCCACTTCGTCGGAGATCTTGACGACCACGTTTTCGAGAAGATCGCGCGGTTCCAGTTCTTTCGCGGCACCGTCCTCCATCCCGGACAGCCCCTCGATCACGCGTCGGCAGTTGGCTTCATCCTCTGGGATTAGGATATCGACGTCCTCGGTGGTCCGGACCAAACCGTGCAGGATGCAGGCGTGGCCGCCGATGACCAGGTACCGCGCTCCGGCGCGGTTCAGCAGCTGACAGACTTTCAGCAGGGGGGACGGTGATTCGGCCTGCATGCGGCCTTACCGAAGGCGTGGGTTCTCCTGCGATCGGCGCCACTGCTCGTCTTCCTCGCGGCTACGCGCCTTGAATACGAATCCCCGGGGCCGGGGATAGGGATTCAATCGGTCCACGCCTGCCTGGAGCGCCGCGGCCCGCCTCACCGCTTCCGCGGGCGTCAGAACTCCAGGCTCTTGATGCAGTGTTCGCCTCCCGACGATTCTCACGTGTCGAGGAAAGGCCGCTCGTCGCTGCGCAGCAAGGATGCCCCCGCCTTGCTGGGCGCGTTGCCGAGGTCGGAGTTCACGGGCGGGGTTCCCACTCGTGCGGCGGGCGTTCGTCGGGCTTGAACGCCCCCCCCAATCGGCCACTGTCTCGCCATACCCAGTGGGCCGGTTTTCATCAGTCGCTATGGACCCAATCACTCCGTTATCCCTCCCATCGCGTTCCGCCAGATTCCTTCGACGCGGCCGCCCGCCCCTGGTCAAGGTCGCAGGCCTGGCCCTGGCCACCGTCGCCTTCGCCTCGACGGCGAGCGCGCAGGGCGGTTCGAAGCCGGCGTTTCAATACGAGTCCGGGGACATCCGTGTGAGCGTGCCCACCGCGGACGAGCCGCGCGTCAAGCAGTTCGGATCCGAGTCGCTCCGGCTCGCCGCCAAGTATCTGGAGGATGGCGCGGTGAGTTGGGTCCGCGAGAAGTCCTGCGTGAACTGTCACACCACCGGCCCCTACCTGGCCGAGCGCACCGCGTGGACGAGACAGTTCGGCAAGCCCAGTGCCGAGGTGCACGCGGATTTCGTGGAGTCCGTCCCGAAGGAGGTCACGCCGCTGAAGGAAACGGAATCGAACGGCCACAAGCATTATCCGAACACCTTCTTCAGTGTGTGGCGCAGCCTCGGGCTGGCCGAGTGGGACCGACACGTCAGCGGCAAGACCTCCGAACCCACGGACCGCTCGCTGCGCGACATGTTCGAGCGGCAGTCCGCGAATGGCGCCTTCGTCAGCCACGGGGAGGTCGAGATTCCACACATCACCACCGACTTCGAGCTCACGCTTCAGGCCGCGCGTGCGGTTGGTGCGGCGCCGGGCTGGTTGGCCAGTCTCAAGGATGATTCGCTGCGCGCCCGCATTGCGAAGATGAAGGAGTGGCTTCGAGACAGTCCTCCAAGAAACGACTTCGATCGCATCCTCAAACTCCAACTCGCGCATTACCTGCCCGAACTCGTCCCTCAGCCCGAGCGGGATGCGGCGCTGGCGTTGCTCACCTCCAAGCAGCATGCCGACGGCGGCTGGTCGACGCGTGACATGTCGCTGATCAACGACTGGCACTTCGAAATGAGCCCGACGGTCCTGAACCTCATCAGGAATCTCCCCGATGCCAGCAGGCCGGAGAGTGACGCGTACATGACTGCGCTCGCCATCGTGCTCTTTCGGCAGAGCAACGTGCCGGTCGCCGACGCCCGCATTCAGCGCGGCCTGTCGTGGCTCAAACGCGAGCAGCGCGAGAGCGGGCGCTGGTGGATGCATTCGTTGTACCGTGGCAACTATCACTACATCACCTACATCGCCACGGCGCAGGCGTTGAAGGCGCTGGATCTGTGCGGGGAACTGCCCGCTGCGGCGACCAACTGAAAGCCGGCGGTTGCAAAACCCGGCCTGCGAGCGACCCATGCCTGCCGACCTGCTGGGTGACCGCCCGCACGTCAGGACCCGTAGGGTGCGCATTGCCGCAGCAACCGCTCCATCGTCGGCACGTGCGCGCGGAGGAATTCCGGAGACGTCGGCGGACGGGGCAAGGTTCCTCGCCGTCTTCAGTGGATCCGTGACAGGGCAGCGGGCGCTCGCCAGCCACGCAGGAGAGCATGGGAATGTCAGGATTTCATTCCCGAAAGCGTTTACCCCAGAGAAACGATTCACCGGATGAACGATTCCTTCCCCTGGCCTGACCCGGCGCGACTACCGCTAGCCCGACTTTCGCAACTGGACGAGATTCCCGGTGATTTTGGCGGGTGCAGCG
>CAZYJB010000786.1:0-2831 GCA_964647675.1 uncultured Verrucomicrobiota bacterium
CGCAGTACGAATCAGATTGTCGGGTGATCGAGGCGCTGGCCCAGCGCCACCTTGCCGTAGAGCGACGCGGCGACATCCCAGGTGAGCGCGTTGTGGCTGTTGGCCGCGTGCACGTCACGGAAGGCACGCTGGATCTCACGCCGTTCATAGAGGCCGTCTGCACCCGAAGCTTCGAACAGCAGATCCACCGCGCGCGTGCATAGGCGCGCGGCATAGGCACCATCGCGTCGGAATGCCACCTTGGTTTCGACCGTAGGCACTTCGCCGCGCTCGGCGATCGCCATGGCCTCCTCGCTGCGGCTCAGCATCACGAGCCGGGCCGCGTACACGGCCGCGGAAGCTTCCGCCAGGCGTATCTGTACGGCGGCGTAGTCGGCCATACGGGTCGCCGAATACGCAGCCAGTCGGGTGACGGTCTCTTCAGTGAAGCTCGCGATCGCGCCCTCGGCGATACCCAGCGCCGCGCCTGCGACCACGTAGGGGAACATGTCGAAGACCGGGATACGATAGAGCGGCCCGGTATTCAGGATCGCACCCGGCGTCGATGCTCCGCGCGCATCGGCGACCGCCAGTGTCCGATAGGCGGGAACGTATGCTTCCGTCACCTCGATGTCCTTGCTGCCCGTTCCCTTCAGTCCGGCCACGAACCAGGTATCGATCGGGCGATAGTCGGACTGCGGGAGGAGGAACATGCGGTATTCGCCCTCGCCGGTGGTCTCGTCGTGCACGATCGCGCCCAGCATGGACCAACGGCTTGGATCGAGTCCGCTCGCGAACTTCCAGCGGCCGGAGAGACGATACCCACCATCGGTGCGGTAGGCATGTCCCGCCGGAAAAACGAACGCGGAGGCGATCAGGATGTCGGGCGACTCTCCCCAGATTTCGTCCTGGGCCCTGGGGTCCCACATGGCGAGCATCCAATGATGGCTCGCGAGGTTGCCGTACACCCAGGCGGTCGAGCCACAGCCGCGACCGATAATGGCGCAAATATCCACCAGCGTCCGGAACGGCAGCTCGGCACCACCGACGCGGCGCCCATCAGATCCCGCACCTCGGGCGCGCGCCCGGAGGCGCCCGCGAGGACGCTCAATCGCAGCGGCCAACCCTGCCGCCGCGCCTCCTCGCGCAACGCCGTCGCATACGGTTCCTCATCCCGCGAGCTCACCGCCCCGGTCGTCGCGAGAACGGCATCCGGCGCCAGTGCCCGCATCACCAACAGCGCCTCCGCCACATTCTTCCGCCTGAGCAGACGGCACGGAAGCAGCCACATCGGTCCCCGGATCCCGGCCTGGTCGGCCAGCCAGCGTCTCGCAGCGCGGACCCTCGCCGTCGTGGCCGGCGGGGCATCGTCGACGGGATTCGGCAGGAGCGCGGCGCGGCCCGCGAAGCTCCGCTGAAGCTCGGCGGCATCCGCTCCGTTGATGGCCGCATGCCGCAGATCCGGGGCGTCGGTAAAGAGGGCGTCGGCCACCTCGTCAGGACTGCTGATGCCCGCCTCCCGCAGGTCCGGCCAGCGCGCCCAGCGGTTGTCGAACCACCAGTCGTGATGATGGAACACCACGCGCCAGCGGGGTTGACCTGCCTGGCGCGCCCATTCCCGCGTCACCAGCAGATTGCGCGCGAGCCCGGGGTTGTGGACCCAGGCGACGACCTGTCCCGAGACCGGCGCGTTCGCCAGCGAGGCAAGGAAAGCGGCCGTGCGCCGCGTCACTTCCGGCGGCGCCGCGCGTTGCTCGGCGAAGTATCCCAGGGCGGAATCGCAGCGCACCTCACAAGGCAACGGTGCAATGCTCCGCCTCACGCGCGCCAGCCAGGAAGCCTCGGGCGCTTCGCCCCCCGGCCAGGATCACCCGCTGCAACTGCGGTGCGCGCCGGGCGATCGCGGGCAGCGCAAGTTCGATCACGCGCCGCACGCCCCCCGGACGATAGTGATGATGAAAGACGACCAGCATCATGCTTTTCGTAGGTGCGCTGCCGCCGCTCACGGAAAACGATGCGGGAAGAAGTGCGGCCCTTGCCAGCCTTCACCTTGGGAATCTATTCTGTTTCCGATTCACGGTTCAGGCCTGGCGCCGCAACGTCGGGATCCGCCATGGGAAGGCCCCCGGAATCCCCAGGGAACTGCGGCTGGCGAAGGAGTGTGCTCCGATCGACGTCGCGTCCCCGGGTCCAGATTGTCCAAATCGCATCATGTCCGATTTTTTTCAAACCGGCGCCATCGCCACCCTGCACCGCCTGGGTGCCCCGGGCCTCAGCCGCATGGAGCGCGAACTGGTGGAGTTCGGTTCCGAGACACCGATTGGACTTGTGCTGCCGTGCCACATTCGCGAGCTGGGCACCAAGGCGCTGAAGAACATCGCGCGCGAACTCCGCGGGGTGCCCTACCTGAAGCAGATCGTCGTGGGCATCGATGGTGCCCGCGGGCTGCGCGACTGGAAGAAGGCGCGCAGCTTCTTCCGCCAGTTGCCACAGAAACCCGTGCTGCTGTGGAACGACGGCCCGCGCATTTCCGCCCTCCTGCGAAAACTCGAGGAGGCCGAATTGGGCGCGGGTCCGGGCGGCAAGGGCCGCAATGTGTGGATCTGCTTCGGTTATGTCCTGGCCAGTGATCAGGCGCGCATGGTGGCGCTGCACGACTGCGACATCCTCACTTACACGCGCGAACTGCTGGCGCGGCTGTGCTACCCCGTCGCGCATCCGAGCCTCGGCTTCGACTTCTGCAAGGGCTACTACGCCCGCGTGAGCGAGCGCCTCAACGGCCGTGCCATGCGCCTGCTGGTCACTCCGCTGCTCCGCGCGCTCAAGGCCATCCTCGGCGCCCATCCGTTCCT
>CAZYJB010000787.1:0-2830 GCA_964647675.1 uncultured Verrucomicrobiota bacterium
GTCGAACGTGGCGTCCTCAACCGCATGGACGAAGTTGAGATCGTCGGTCTGCAGGACACCCGCAAGACGACGGCCACGGACATCGAGATGTTCCGCAAGCTCCTCGACAAGGCCGAGGCGGGCGACAATGTCGGCGTCCTCCTGCGCGGCACCAAGAAGGAAGATGTCGAGCGCGGCATGGTCCTCGCCAAGCCGGGCACCATCAAACCGCACCTCAAGTTCAAGGCCGAGGTGTACGTCCTCTCCAAGGAAGAGGGTGGCCGCCACACGCCGTTCTTCACCAACTACCGCCCGCAGTTCTATTTCCGCACGTCTGACGTGACGGGAAATGTGCACCTCGCACAGGGCGTCGAAATGGTGATGCCGGGTGACAATGTCTCCGTCGAGGTCAACCTGATTGCCCCCGTCGCCATGGAAAAGGGCCAGCGCTTCGCCATCCGCGAAGGTGGTCGCACCATCGGCGCAGGCCGAATCAGCGAAGTTTTGACCTGAGCAGCCGGGAAACCGGCGGCTCGGTAACCGGTCGAGGCCGAATCCGGAGGGAGTTCTCCCCAGGGATTCGGCCTTGCTCACAGGAGGCGGATCGAGTTCAAGATCGGCCTCCATGACACGCAACACAGGGCGTTAGCTCAATTGGTAGAGTAGCGGTCTCCAAAACCGTTGGTTGGGGGTTCGAGTCCCTCACGCCCTGCCAGTGTCAGCCGTGGAGGGGTGGCAGAGCGGTCGAATGCGGCGGTCTTGAAAACCGTTGTGCAGGCAACTGCACCGGGGGTTCGAATCCCTCCCCCTCCGCCATTGTTTGGCTCATGAACAAGACAACTAGTTTCATCGTCTGGTCAGTCGTCATCGCGGTCGCCTTCGCGGTCGTTTGGCGTTTGGGCTGGCTTAACCGCCTGACCCAGTACGTCAGCGAGACTCGCGAGGAACTGCGCAAGTGCACGTGGCCAAGCCGGGAAGAGCTGTGGTCGTCAACGGTGCTGGTGATGGTGTCCACGGCCATGCTCGGGGTGTTCACCGTGGTGGTGGAACTGGTCATGGCCTGGCTGGTCAGCTCCATCGTCTGATCCCCCTGCTTCCAACCGAATCGAGTCCTCCACCCCCAGCCGCGGACCCTACCCCCTCCTCCCATGCGCCACCGCTGGTTCGTCCTCCACACCCTCTCCGGCCAGGAACAGAAGGTGAAGGAGAACATCGAAAAACGGGCCCGTGCCGAAGAATTGACCGAGTACATTTCCGAGGTCCTCGTCCCCATGGAAAAGGTGACCGAGGTCCGCAACGGAAAGAAGTCGGTCTCCCAGCGCAAGCTGCATCCCGGCTACGTCTACATCAATTTGGCGCTGGTCGATGATGAACACCGTCTCCTCGACCGGCCGTGGTATTTCATCCGGGAGACCACCGGCATTATCGGCTTTGTCGGAGGCGAGCGCCCGGTCGAAGTTCCTGAGGAGGAGATTGCGGCCATTAAGGCGCAGGTGGCCGAATCCGAGGACACCGAACGCCCCAAGGTCAGTTTCGCCGTTGGGGAAACCGTCAAGATCAACGACGGTCCCTTCCTGAACTTCAACGGGGTCATCGAGGAAATCGATGCCGAGAAGGGCAAGCTCAAGATCACGGTCAACGTCTTCGGACGTAATACGCCCGTCGAATTGGAATACTGGAAAGTGGAGAAGGCTTAATCCGTTACTCTCATGGCAAAGAAGGTTACCGCCCAAATCAAGCTTCAGATCCCTGGTGGACAGGCCAATCCGGCCCCGCCCGTCGGCCCCGCGCTCGGTCAGCACGGCGTGAACATCATGGAGTTCTGCAAGGCGTTCAACGCGCGCACCAAAGACGCCGGCGGCATGGTCGTCCCGGTGGTGATCACGGTGTATCAGGACAAGTCCTTCACCTTCATCACCAAATCGCCGCCTGCCTCCGCCCTTCTCAAGAAGGCCGCTGGCATCGCCTCCGGTTCCAAGGTCCCGAACAAGGACAAGGTCGGCAAGGTGACGCGGAAACAGATCCTCGAGATCATCAAAACCAAGAAGGACGACATCAACGCCGCCTCCGAGGAAGCCGCAATCCGCGTGGTCGCCGGCACTGCCCGCAGCATGGGCATCGATGTCGTCGACTGAAGCAGTCCCGCTTTTTTTCATCCCAACCCCAATCGCGGGAGGATCCCCGGATCCGTTTGAACCGCACGTCCCATGCCCAGCAAACGCTACCAGAAAGCCCTGGCCCTCGTTCAGGCTGCAAAGTCCTACGACCTCAAGGCCGCCATCGAACTGCTCGCCAAGTTCCCGAAGGCCAAGTTCAACGAATCCGTGGAACTCTCCTTCCGACTCGGCATCGATCCGCGCCAGTCGGATCAGATGGTGCGCGGCACCGTTCCCCTGCCCCACGGCAGCGGCAAGACGGTGCGCGTGCTCGTGTTCGCCAAGCCCGGTCCCGCCGCGGATGCCGCGCTGGCGGCCGGCGCCGAGTTCGTGGGATTCGATGAGATGATCAAGAAGTGCAATGACGGCTGGGCAGACTTCGACATCGCGGTCGCCACGCCCGAGGCGATGGTGGAGGTCCGCAAGCTCGGCAAGGTCCTTGGTCCCCGCGGACTCATGCCGAACCCGAAGACGGGTACGGTCACCGAGGACACCGCGAAGGCGGTGAGGGAGTTCAAGGCCGGCCGCGTCGAGTTCAAGGTGGACAAGACCGGCAACCTCCACGTGCCCGTCGGCAAGGTTTCCTTCACCCCGCAACAGCTGGAGGAGAATGCCCGCACCGTGCTCGAGGCGGTCGCCAAGGCACGCCCCGCGGCCGCCAAGGGCATCTTCGTGCGGACCTGCGTCCTGTCGGC
>CAZYJB010000788.1:0-2828 GCA_964647675.1 uncultured Verrucomicrobiota bacterium
ACCCGGCCCTTCCCCGACACCCGTGCCGCCGTCCCACTCCGAGGCGCCCGTCGCCGCCCTGCCGCGTGACCCGCGCGCCGCGGCATGGGCCCCCGGCCTTCTCATCGTGCTGGCGGTCTTCTTGTTTCTCCTGCGTTGGGGCGGTCCCTCCAATCTCACCGACAACGACCAGGAACGTCCTGCGTCCTATGTTCTCGATGCTGTGGCCAACGGAAATTGGCTCGTGCAACGGGACTGGACGGGGGACATCACGTCCAAGCCGCCGCTGTACACCTGGCTCGCCGGCCTGGCCTCGCTGCCCACCGGCCGTGTCTCCCTCTTCACCCTTTACCTGCCCTGCGCCCTGGCGATCGCCGGTACCGCGTGGCTCGCGCTGCGGGCGACCACGACCCTGTTCGGCTGGCGCACCGGATTCCTCGCCGGCTGGTTCGTGCTGATCAATCCGCTGTCGGCAAAGCTCATCGCCCTCGCGCGCACGGATGCCGTCTTCACCTTCGCAGTCTCCCTCACCGCGGTGCTGGCGTTTCGTGCCTGGACCCAGCCGTTGCGGCGATGGATCACGCCATGGCTGGCGGCGTCGGCGGCCACGCTCACGAAGGGACCCCTCGGGCTTTGGATGGGATTCTGCGGACTCGCCGCCGCGTTCGCGCGCGGGGAATCCCGCGAAACGCGCCCGCGCCTCGGGCCACAGCTGGCCGGGCTCGCGCTTCTGCTGGCCCTCGCTGGAGGTTGGTTTGCGCTCGCCTATCTCGGCGCCGGCGCGGCCCTGGTGGACAAGATGCTGAAGGCAGAACTGGTGCAGCATGCCATGCGCCCGGGCGACACCCCGCGCGCTCTGGGCCTGATCCTGGCCCCCACCTACGTCCTCACGCGCTTCGCACCATGGAGCCTCCTGGTCCCGTGGGCACTCTATCGTCTCTTCCGCCGGCGGGGGGTCCCGGATTCCGCCCTGCGCTTCGAGCGCTTCTGCGGCGCCTGGCTGGCCGGTGGCTGCCTGATGCTCGCCCTGGCGAGCCATCAGCGCGGCGATCTGGTCTCGCCGCTCGTCCTGCCGGGCGCCGTGCTCGCGGCCTGTGTGGCGGAACCCTGGTTGCACCGCCTGTCCGACCGCGCGTTTCTCATGATGCTCGCGATCGTGGGCATCGCGGCGGCGGTGGGCATCCAGATCCAGCATCAAGGCCGCGCGCGGGACACCTTTGCGACCTCCGCCGGCTGTGCGCGGCTGGCCGGTGAATTTCTCGCGGCAGGTGGCGATCCCAAGCGCCTGCTTCACGTCGACACCCCGTACGCACTCCAGTTCCACCTGCAAACCATGCACCGATCGGTCAGCGCGGCCGAAGCTGCGGCGAGATTGAAGGACGATCCCACGCTCTCCGTGGCAGTGGCGGACCGCGGCGCGTGGGAGGCGGCCTGGGCGGACGCGGCACGTCCCCTCCGGTCCATAGCGCGATGGCCGACGCCGCCCGCGGCGGTGCGCTATGAAATCCTTCGGCCTCTTCCGCCGGCTGGATCGCCCTGAAATCCCGATCCTGTGACTTTACATGGGGTCGCCGGGTCGTATGCTCGCCGGCCCTATGAAGAGGAACCCGCATGTGGCGGTCGTGGGTGCGACCGGCGCCGTGGGCGTCGAGATGATCGAGACGCTCGAGAAGAGGCACTTTCCCGTGGGCGAACTGACGCTGCTCGCGTCGGCCCGCTCGGTGGGCAAAACGCTCAAGTTCCGCGGCCAGACCGTGACCGTGAAGGAACTGACCGCAGCCTCGTTCGCCGGCATCGACATCGCCCTCTTCAGCGCAGGCGGGGGGATTTCGCGAGAGTTCGCGCCAATCGCGGCGCAGGCGGGATGCACGGTCATCGACAATTCGAGCGCGTTCCGCATGGACGACCAGGTGCCGCTCGTGATTCCGGAGATCAATCCGGAGGACGTGCGCAACCATCGCGGCATCATCGCCAATCCGAACTGCACCACGGCCATCACGCTCATGGCGCTGCATCCGCTGCACAAGGCGTTCCGGGCCACACGCGTGATTGCGGCCTCGTACCAGGCGGTCTCCGGCACGGGGGCCAAGGCGATCGAGGAACTCGAGCGCCAGGTGCGCCAGATCTCGGCCGGCGAGACGCCGACACGCGAGGTCTACCCGCACCAGATCGCCTTCAACGTGCTGCCGCAGGTCGATTCCTTCCTGCCCGACGGCTATACGAAGGAGGAGATGAAGTTGCAGAACGAGGGGCGCAAAATCATGCATCACCCCACGCTGCGCGCGAGCATCACCTGTGTGCGCGTGCCGGTGTACCGTGCCCACTCGGTTGCCATCTCCGCGGAGTTCGAACTGCCGATCACGCCCGATGCCGCGCGCGATGTGCTGGGCCGCGCGCCCGGCATCGATGTCGTCGACAACCCCGCCAAAAGCGAATACCCGATGCCGCTCCACGTCTCGGGCAAGTACAACTGTCAGGTCGGCCGCATCCGCAAGGACTGCGCGCTCGACAACGGCCTGGCCTTTTGGGTCGCAGGCGATCAGTTGCTGAAGGGCGCCGCCCTCAATGCCGTGCAGATCGCGGAACTCCTGATCTAGCCCGGTCGGGACGCCCTCCCTCCCCCGCCACCACGCTCTCGCAGCCGCCCTGCGTCCGGGTCTTCAACCCGCGCCAGGGCGGGCTCATGGCGCCGCGAACACACCCGCCCTTCTTGCACGACGCTGGGCGCGCACCACGGCCCACACCAGCAGCGCGGTCCCTGCGAGCAGGACCGTCGACACCGCGTTCACCTCAGGGCTGACGCCGCGGCGCGCCGCGGCATACAGGTAGACGGGCAACGTGGTTGAACC